>JBLMYW010000030.1:0-4732 GCA_050258515.1 Acidobacteriota bacterium
CACGCTCTAACACACCACCCACCACCTGTGTTGATCCAGGCCTATGGCCAGGCTACTACTCGGTAACGGCAAACTTATTCTATGGTGCAAATGGTAACGAAACACGTGAGATTATAAAAACAGTTGGCTTTTGGTACCTGCCGTGGTGGTTTATCGCTCTATGTATCGTGGTGTTTGGCGTAGCATTCTATTACGGCCGCAAGGTATACATCAAGGTGCGCACAGCACTGTACGGCCCGCAGCGCACCAAGCGTAAATCATCGCGCCGCAGCTAGCTCTAGCAAAGTAGCATCCAAGTAAGCTACAATAGCATAAGCATGAAGCAGCAACTAACTCGTAGCGCACAGTGGGTATTCCTCGGTTTAGCCGGGGCGTGCCTACTGGCGCTATCTGTTATTGTACACTCAGCGGGGGCCATTAACGCGCTACCCACACCCGACCCAAAGCCCGGCTCGTTCGGTGTGGAGGCTACTAAAAAGCAGGCACCACCTAGCATAGCACCCACCATTACTACGCCAGGCAACGGCGCGGCATTCAGCACCTCGCCCATTACGGTAAATGGCGTATGTCAGACCGACTTACTGGTGCAGGTGTACAACAACGGCGTCATGGTAGGCGCGGTAATGTGTAAAGGCAATAGCTTTAGTATACAAGTCAGCCTGTTTGCCGGCGCCAACGAGCTAACGGCTATCCAGTACGATGATTTAGAGCAGGCCAGCCCGGTGTCGAACACTATTACGGTCAATTACACCGACACCAGCTTTACTGCATTCGGCCAGCAAATCACCCTTACTAGCTCGTATGGGCGTAGGGCGGCACCGGCAGGCACCACGCTTAGCTGGCCGCTGCAACTAAGCGGCGGTACTGGCCCGTATGCCTTTAGTATCGACTGGGGTGATGGTACTAAGCCGCAGCTAATGAGCCAAGCGCTCGCCGGTATAGTAACCATTAGCCACGAGTACAAAAAAGCCGGTATTTACATCGTGAATATATCGGTCACGGATGTTAATGGCGTAAAAGGCTTTCTGCAAGTGATAGCGGTAGCAAGTGGCAAGGTAGATAGTGCTACGGCCGCACAAACGGGCGATACGCCACAGGCGCTGAGTGGCGCAAGGATACTATGGCTACCATATATCATATTGCTGCTACTCCTTTTACCTGCCTACTGGCTAGGACGCCGCAGTATGCTGGTGAGCATACGCAACAAAATGCTGAAAGAACGCGCCGCGTACGAAAACGATAAAAGCCACACCTCTGTGTAGCCTGTGGATAACTTAGCAAAAATATAGTTGACAAGCACAAGCAGTATTGTGATATACTAGACTCGTTACTAAACAAAACAAATAGTGAGTTAAAAATTAGTGAGGAGAAGGAATATGAGGTCCTTTAGAATATCCAGCCGGAGGGCTGGACGCATAGCGACGACTGCGGCATTGCTCGTCGCAACAATCGTGCCAAGTTTCGCCCCGGCGCTTGCTTCGGCTGCACAGATTACCGATCGTTCGGTGGCATTGAGTAGCTCTAGCGTTAATGCAACTGGGGTCAGCTACTTGTTTACGTTCACAGCCGATAATGCCAGTGCCGGTGGTATTGCGGTAGAATTTTGTAGCAATACTCCATTGGTAGGTGAAGCGTGTACTGCGCCAGGGAACGGGTTTACTGTTAACCCGTCTAACAACGGTAACGTAACTGGCGGTACTAAATATGGCACCTGGACCGCTAACCGAGCATTTATTACAAAGTCGGTGGCAAGTGGGGTAAATACCTTTACGCTAACTGGGGCAACTAACCCGAGTGTAGCAAGTACATTGTATGCGCGTGTTGTTACTTATGATACTGATGCCAATGCCGACGATTATCAGTCAGAAGCTCTTGGTTCAGGTGTGATAGACCAAGGTAGCGTTGCCTTCGCGATTACGAGCGGCGTAGAGGTCTCTGGTGCCGTTCTTGAAGCGTTGACTTTCTGTGTGTCCGGGACTGAACTAACCGGTACAGACTGTGCAACAGGCTACAGCGCACCGGTTCTAACGCTAGGTAAAGATGTTGGCGGTGGCGTAATAGCGCTTGATTCGTCTGAATTATCAACAGGCGATGTATATACTAAGATTTCAACCAACGCCGTAGGCGGCGCGGTAGTAAGCCTAAAGAGTACTGCGGGCACTGGTAGCTGTGCAGGCCTAGCATTGTATGGCACGGGCGCATGTAATATTGCTGCCGCTGGTACTACTGGTACATTTGCAGCTAATGAAGCCAAGTTCGGCGTAGCACTTGAAACGCTTGCGGGTGGCGACGGCACTATCGCTATCGAGACACCATACCATGCTACAGAATATCGCTTTGATGGTGCAAATATAGTCAGCACCTACGGTGACCCTATCTACAATACAAGTGGCGGGTCTGCTAATAACAAAAATACCAAGCTGACCTTTGCTGCCAGCTCTACCGCTGCAACGCCAGCAGGTAAATATTCTACAGCTATTAGCCTCATTGCAACCGGTACCTTCTAGTAAATAGATCGTAGCAATAGTTACAACACCTCCTAGTACGGGGGTGTTGTTTTTGTGCTATAATCAATACTAGTTATATATAAAGGGGAGCCGGTGTTGGCAAAGCAGCGTATACAGGCAGGTGTTCGTGTGGCTATAGCGTTATTTGCTGTTGGCTTTTTGTCTATAGCAGGCATTAATAGTGTGTCGGCAGTCGCGCAATCAAATGCCGCTAATACTCTCAAGGTATCGCCTGTTCGTAGCGATATTGAGGTTAATCCAGGTGAAACGAAAACAATTCAGGTGGGTGTCACCAACCTGACTGATGCGCCTATTCTGGTGCGGCCAGTTACGAATGATTTTATAGCGGGCGACGAGCGTGGCACGCCAGCTCTGATATTGGATGCTGATAAATTTGCACCAACACATAGTCTGAAAAGGTTCATGAAGCCGCTCTCCGATATCACTGTGCCGGCGGGCAAAATGCAGCAGGTAGACGTAGTGATAACGGTGCCAAAAGATGCTCAGGCTGGTGGCTACTTTGGTGCCATCCGCTTTGCGCCTGCTACTCCGGATAGTGGCGGCGAGGTAAATCTAAGTGCTAGCGTAGCTTCGCTAATACTGCTAACGGTGCCTGGCCCGACCACCGAAAAGCTAGACTTAACTGATTTCCAAATCCAGCAAAAAGGTGCGAATGGCACGGTGTTCCGTACCCCAGATAATTTGCAGCTTACCTTCCGCTTTGTCAGTAGCAGCAATGTGCAGGTAGCGCCGTTCGGTAAAATATCGGTGAAAAAGGGCGATAAAACTGTCTACCAAGCCGACTTTAACCAGACCGACCCTAAAGATATGATTCTGCCCGATAGTGCTCGCCGCTGGGATGTACCGCTAAAGAATATCGAAGGCTTTTTTGGCAAGTATACAGTGCATGCCACCCTCACCTACGGTAAAACCAACCAAACCGTAGAGGTAACAAAAGACTTTTGGATTATTTCATGGGCAGCGATCGCCATTGCTGGTGGTGCGCTGCTACTCCTAGTCATCCTTGCGGTCGTGATTATCTTCATCATCCGTCGCCGCAAACGCCGTGCGCCACGCCGCAGCAAACTTGGCGGTAATAGTAGCGGCTATAGGCGCTAGTATGCGCACTATACGGCGCGATATTGTAGGGGGCTTCATATTTTCGGCAGACGGTAAGCTATTGCTGGGTAAAAATCGTAAGGGTGGCGTGTACGAAGGCCTATTTGTAGTGCCTGGCGGTGGTGTAGACGACGGCGAGACGAAGCAGCAAGCCCTGCGCCGTGAAATGCTGGAAGAAACAGGTATCGATATTGCGGCAGCTACGGTAACACCAATTAACGAATCGACTGGCGCACACGAAAAGACGCTGCGCGAAACTGGTGAGCGCGTTTATGTAGAAATGAACTTTTATGACTATCGTATAGATTTGCTACAAAATGCCAGTGATATACATTTGCGCACCGATGATGACTGGTATATGCCGCAGTGGTTTACGACAAACGAGCTGCACACTATAGAAACAAGTAGGCCTGTACGCAACACACTAACGAGTATTGGCATTTTGTAGTAAAAAACTATTGGCAAAGTAAATGCATTGTGGTTATATAAAGTCATGAACATAGTATGTAAGCAACAACAATCGATTCTCATGGAGCCGGCTGCGGTTGCTTAGCGTTTGTAAGACAAACAGTACATACGAATCAATAGTAACCGCGGCGGCCCCGCGGTTTTTATGTTCATACATTGTCGGGGATAGACAAAGTGGTAAAGTCGCCTGCCTTTGAAGCAGGAAGTGGGGGTTCGAAACCTTCTCCCCGAGCCAAGCTACACTAATAGCCGCTATGTATGCGGCACATAAAGAAAGGTACCACCATGGCAGAAACAATGTCACTACAGGGCTACAATAACGCATTACTACCAAAGCTTAGTGATACAGTAGCGCTGCCCGACGCCAAGCTGCGCTCGTACAGAGATGACCTAACAGAACTGCAGACGAAGGTACTTGAGGCGAAGATGATGCGCCAATTAGCTGAAACATCGCGCCTGCTGGTGCATCTTCAATTTGAGGCGGCATATCGCAGTGGCACGCTGTATGAAGAATTCGGCGTTACCCATGTGCCGCAGGAGATAGCAGAGCTGCGGGCAGCAACGGCTACACTATAGTGCCATCTGGCGGCTTATTGGTAGCCGCCAGATACTGACTTTTCCTGGAAGATATTACGAAT
>JBLMYW010000031.1:0-9309 GCA_050258515.1 Acidobacteriota bacterium
AGCGGCGTCTAGGAGATTTTAGTGCGAAGTCTGTTTTACCAGTACTTCACGTGGATATCCCAGTGTCGCTCTTAAACCGTAGCTGTAGAGATACTTTGCTACACGTATACCATCGGAAACAATCGTCACGCAGGCCAAGTCTTGCTTTCCATCATGGTATCCATGCTCAAATGGGATGATGTTTCCGCTCTTCACCCCACGCTCAACATAATACTCGGGTCCAGTGACAACCGGCATATTCATGACATCCGTTTGCCCGGGCGTCTGGCTTGCAACGACATACACATTATCGCCACCGATTCCAAGTTCATTTATATAAGCAAGTACAGCGTCTACTTCGCTCTTGAGCGAGAAACTAATGTGAGCAACTACCGTACGCTCAGCACCGTAGCCCACAATGCACGAACATTCACTTATATACATCTGATAGAATTGCTGCCGTTCGGATGGAACTTCTACCATATAGCCTTGCGGAAGAGGGATAAACACTACACCATCGCCTGTTCTATAGAGCTCAGGGTGCAATTTCCCCACGCTACGTATCGTATCATCGCCCCTACTGTAGTCAAGTGGATGAGGAATATCCGGCAATACCGAAAACACAATACCATCCGGCCGCTCTTCACGAGAATCCTCTACTATCGCGTCGTCTACCAGGTGTCGTCGCGAGCTCTCAAATGCAGGTTGTTCCACAGTTATACCTGTGTCGCGACACACCCCATCCCGACGCCAAGTAGCAAATAAGTCTGCGATAAATTCTAGCTTTTCGGACACTGGAAACTCATTGACATCCCGTATATCTTGATCGAGGGGGGCTAGTGGAGCTGAAGGTAAATGATCGTGACTTGGCATAGTGAACTGTTATCAGAGTTATGTGACTATACTAGCATACTGTTAGTATTTTGTCAATATTCGACCGGTGTAGGCTGGCACATGAGGCAAATGTGCGTACCGCGGCCAGCAACTCGGATTTTTTCTATCATGACATCGGGGTGCCGTGGGCAAGCCTGGCCTTCACGGCGAAAGACATTGGCAAATTTTAGGTAACTTCCCTTTTTGCCTTCGGCGTCTACGTAGTTTTTATCGGTACTGCCCCCATGTTCAATACTTAGATTCATCACTGCTTTAATATTACTGAGTAATTCGGCAAGCTGGGCGTCACTCACATCGCGTACACGAGTCGCTGGGTGCAACTTAGTTGCCCACAGCGATTCATCGGCATAAATATTGCCCACGCCAGCGAGCACCGTTTGGTCTAGAATTGCCGCTTTAATAGTAGTGCCGTTACGTTTGCGGATGCGCGGGATAAATTCTTTACTCGTGAAGCTATCTTCTAGCGGCTCTGGGCCCACCTTCTGCATAAAATCAATGTTCGGCACCTCTAGTGTGGGGAATAATTTTATCCAGCCGAACTTTCGCTGATCGTTAAAGTAGAGGTGTGAGCCGTCGGTAAATGTTATACTTACCAGTGTACTTCTATCAGGCAATTCCCCAATCAGCGAATCATTCGGGTGGCCCGCGCCGAAGCGCTCAACATCAGCACGAGGGCTTTGCCCGAGCTTTAGGGGGTGGAGCGACGATTCTGAATTGACTTCAGAATCAAGCGGAGGGGCTGGCCCCTCCTTAATAAATACCAGTTGCCCCGTCATCTTCAAATGCACAACCAGGGTGTAGTCGGTTGATAGATCGACGAGTAACACTTTTGCGCGGCGACGTACTGCCAGCACTGTAGCCCCGTATAAAAATTGTTCGACCGCAGCCGTGTCGTTCGGAAAGCTCTTCGGCGATTCATATACTGTTGTATTTTTAACAACTCTGCTAACGATTAGTTCTTGCAATCCCCTGCGAACTGTTTCTACCTCTGGTAATTCTGGCATTTACTGCTCCAGTAGTGTAGCCAGCTTGGTTTTGGTGAGTACATTATCAGTGTGCAAAATACTGTGCATACCAGCAACTTCGGCGCCTTCGCAGTTTGTCATCAAATCATCTATCATAACGCATTCGCCAGGCGTGACTCCTAAGCGTTCGGCAGTAAGGGTAAAGATTTCGGGATTGGGCTTTGCGATTCCCTCTTGGTAGGATAGCACCACTTCATCGAATAGCTCCCCTACCTTACCATCAAACAGCCGCTCCATGGTCTGGTCGCCAATGTTGCTTAGCAAGGCTACTTTGTACTGTTCGCGTAACTCCTGGGCATACTCAATCAGCCAGGTGTTAGCAATATGATGCTGGCGCATAATTGTATCTACGGCCTCGGGAGCAATGCCGATAAGTTCGCCAATTTGCTGCAGATATTCGGGGTAGTTGATATAGCCGTAATCCTTGGCTTGATTGCAGTCATATATGGCCTGGCGTTGCTCTGGTGGTGCCATATCAGCGAGTGCGCCCAAGCTGCCGCCGTACATCACCCCAAAGCAGTCAAAAATTATCGCTTTTATCATCTAGAAAACTTTATTAAATAGCGGGTTAAAATCAGGAATCTGGTTTACGAATAGCGCTTGGACTTTTAATGGGTCGGCGCCCATGGTACCGGCAGAATCTTTACAGCTAGAGCTCCACACAGTGTTATCTGGCTCGCTATTATTCAGGGTTTCAAACATGTACGCAACACCCTTGGTGGCGCATACGCCCCTAAATTCTTCATCTTTAGCACCGCGCGTCGCACCAATATTCGCTTTATCCAGCGCATACACGAACTCTTCATACGCCTTAGTATTGTTGTCGTACTTTTTCGTATCCATTACCTGCTCTAGGTAGCCAGAGTAGGTGACAAATGTGCGGCTATTTGGCGTAACGGTAATTTGGTAGCTACGGAAGTTTTCGTCGGCGACAATCGGCCCGCGCACCGTCCAGCGCACACTACGGCTGGCTTCACGGTTGAGTACTGATTCTTGCAATGTCGCAGTCTTAGTGTTGGTTTGGCCCTCACCCGAGCTGCCATTCATAGCCATGCGCACTACTGTTACGATAGCCGCAACAATCAGCGCGATAACAATAATGACAATAATAATTGGCAAAACTCGTGGGCCGGATCCTCTATACATGTAGTTATAATGCCACAGCCAGCACTAAGCTGTCAATCTGTAATCATCGGTAGCGGCTACTTCCCTACCATCTTGCACCGCCGCCATTGCCAGCACTTCGCTGGCACCATATAGTCTGGTCGCGCCGCCATCAATGTCGTGTAGCCATGCATCGATACTACCATCAGGATTCTTATGCAAGAATATACTATCTCGGTCCGGCCTAAAGGCCATCTCTTCGCTGTGGCGCGGCAGCATGACGTCGCGGCCTTCAAGCGCCTGCAGCATATGCTCTTCTTTTGTATTGTAAGGCAAGGTGCGGTGAGCGCCATTTATAAAATCGACCCGCAGTTCTATGCCATACGGGCCAACATGACTATCGTAGGTGAACGGGCGGATACAGTCGACACTCTGGGCACGCTCATCCACTGGCGACACATACAGCTGTGCCAGGCCGTTATCGTCCATACGCACGCGGTAAATACCCCCGTCTGGGGCTACAAATGTGCCATGATTATGCCAAAACACCACGCCTGCTCGCTCGTCTGCAATAGGCGCATCGGCTATCGTATGGATGCTGTCGGGGTTTTCATGGTCACCGTAAATCTCGAGCAAGCGGCGCTGCCGAGGCCTTTCGCGTATTGCCTGCGCCGTTTGCTCTAAGCCTACAAAAAATTCTTCAAACTCAGTGTTGTTTGATTGTGCTTCAGCAACGGCTGATTTAGTATGTTCAGGTGTTTGTATGGGCATAATAGTATCTTATATTCGTACTTATACACCGCTTGTGCTTAAAAAGCAAGGACTTATATCACGCCAATTCCGTACCGGCCATCAGTCAGGCCATGATCACGGATCAACCGGTTTACCATATGGCGCATTGGTTCAGGGTCAACGAACCGCCAATCGGCCAAATCGCCAAACAAATCCGGCAGAATACATAGCACCACTACCTCCACTTTATGCCTGCCGTGGCCGTTATGTTCGATAATGTAGCTATTTTTATCGCCAGCCAGCAATTCACGCTCGGTGAGCCGTCGTTCTTTTACCAGCTGCTCCATCCGATGGCGGAACGAGCTAGGCGTTTTTACATCAATATTAATATACCGGCGCGATTCGGGATCCTGCACCTGCATATCTACACCCAAAGCATCGTGCGCACGATCGGTCAGCCAGGCATTAAAGCCATGCTCTTTGGCCGCCAAATACACCGCTACCTCACGCGTCAGCCCGCGGATAATTGCCGTCCACTGCTCGTTTGTGAAGCATGGCGACCCCACCCGCTTACATATGCGGTCAGCAGCTTGCTTGGTGCGGTCGGCAAATTGCCGCCGTAGGTCATCGTTCATAGGCAAAATTGTGCTAACAAGCGTATCGTTAAAATCAATCAGTTCATACAAGCGCTCCTGCTTGTTGCGATAGCCGTGCTCAAACGTATCCATTTGCAGCTGCGCCAGCACCGTGCGTGGCACCTGGGCTAGCAGAGCTACCATACCATCATGCGGTAGCCCAGATTTTTCATGGCGCATACGTAAGCGTTTGATGTCATCATCAAGCGCGTTTACCTCTGGTCTGCGCTGTAGCAGTGACGTTACCTCTTCTTCGGCGCAGTCAAAAAAATCAGTAGTATTGCATACATACGGCACGTCAGCAGGTGCGCTAAGGTGTGGCTGATCATGCTTTTTATCGCGCCAGCGTAGGTCGTAGCCCAACCTAGTATAGCCTCGCTTAAAGCGGGGCTTGAATCGGCGCCAGTGTGAGCTTTTTTTGCGGAACATGTTGGTTTTTATCGTTTCTGCACTCATTGTAGCACAGAGCATAAAGGCCGCTTGCTACCTTCCACGACAGACACTTATGTCTACGCTGACTCATCTAAAGATTCCTGGGGTTTACCCCAAGATTCTTTAGTGAGGCACGGTGTCTGGAGAGGAAGGTAGCAAGCGGCCGTACACTAGCCTGTGCTGCCGTAGCCACCCGCGCCGCGCTCGGTTTCGCCCAGCTCCTCTACCTCGCTCCACAGCGCTTGCTCGTACTTCGCAATCACCATTTGCGCCACGCGCATACCCGGCTCCACCGTAAAGGGTTCGCCCGTCGTATTCAGCAAAATCACCCCTACCTCGCCGCGGTAATCGGCATCGATCGTACCCACACCATTGGCTGGCATTATGCCGAATTTCGCCGCCATCCCGCTGCGCCCGCGGATCTGCGCTTCGTAGCCAGGGGGCAAGGCAATCGCAAACCCCGTAGGGATAATTGCCCTGCCGTGTGGCGCAATTATCATTGGTTCATCGATGCACGCCGCCACGTCCATACCAGCAGACTGCTCAGTCTGATACTGCGGCACTACCGCACTATCGTGCAATTTTTTTATGTGAATTTGCATTGTATTCTAATCCTCCTAACCTTCCGGGTATTTTTTAGGTTCACGCCGGTAATATTCTACCCACCTATCATCGGGCTCTAGCTGCAAACGAGTGATAAACTGCCCCGCCAAAAATCCCCCACGCCGTTCTTCATCTGCCTGGCGCAGACGTTCGATTACCGCCTCACCACCCGAAACCGCTATCAAATCTTTCATAGCCTGAAGTAGATCAGCCAATTCTTTCTGGTATGATGGGTCGTTCGGATCAAGCTCGGCCACCTCCTCGGCCACCTTGGCAATTAACGCTCGCTGCAGATCTTCGCCCTCTAGCACCGTCACTTCAGGCTCCTGCCCCATCTCACGCATCATTTCGGGTAATTTACCACGCACTAGCTTATCCAGCCTAAAACTGACTTGTGGTTTAGCGGCCATTTGAATAGTCATCCTCTCCGAAAATACGCCGTATCCCACCACGCGGATTAGCTACATCGCCCTGTCGCCTAGGGATAATATGGTAATGCAGGTGGGGAATAGTTTGCCCGGCGGCTGGCCCATCGTTAATCCCGTGGCTAAACCCATCAATCGCCGAAACTCCGCGCGTAGCTGCTTCGTAGGCCTTTTGTACATACGGCAGCGCCATCTCTGTAGTTTCACCAGCTAATGTACTATATGCTGCCGCCAAATCTGCCTGCTTAATGTAAGCGATTACTTCATCCACGAATAACAGCAAGCCCGCCTTTTCTTGACTGGTCAAATCATGAAAATACTGCACATGCCGCTTAGGCAAAACTTCGGCATGACCAAGTGCTACAGGTATTCCATCCCACCTGGCGCGGAATAATTCATTTTCCATAAATGTATCTTGCCCCGCCGCATATTCTTGGCAAAAAAGACATTGCTCAGTCATGTTACCCCCTTCGTTCTACTAACACTTCTTTTAGGTACGAATCAATATATGGTTCGGCCAGCGCCTCATCACGCGTCATCCATTTGTAGTCATCGTGCTCTTCACTTAGTACTACGCTTCCTACCGCTACTGTACTATACGTCAGCCTCACAACATGCAGGCTTTTCTCTGGGACAAAAATATCTTGTGCGGCGAGTAATACGCTAGCTTGCTCTAACTCTAAACCCGTTTCTTCATGAACTTCACGTATCAGGGCGTCGCTAAGCGCTTCTTCGGGTTTGATGCGTCCGCCAGGAATATCCCATTTTTGTGGCCCCGACTGAAATGCTTTATCTCGCCGCAAAAAAAGGTACTTACCATCTTGCTCAATGAGCGCTTTTACACCTACCTGCAGCTCCATAAAGGCTATACCTCTCCCCAATTATTCCCCGTGTGCACATCCACTTGTAGCTTTACCCCTAAGTCTGGCGCGATGTTTTCCATAGTGTCCACCAGCATTTCGCTGATTGCTTCGGCGTTCTCTTTAAGACATTCGATTAATATGCTGTCGTGGATTTGCAGCAACTGCTCGCCCCTACCCTCTAGGCGCTTGTCTACTTCTATCATGGCGAGCTTCATTAAATCAGCTTCCGTCCCCTGTATCGGCATATTCGCAGCAGCGCGTTCGGCGGCTTGGCGAACAGCAAAGTTACTCGACTTTACATCTGGCGTCCAGCGGCGGCGACCAAATAATGTTTCCACAAAACCATCGTCGTGTGCCTTTTTAATCGTATCGTCGATGTATTGCTTGACGCGCGGGCGCACACGGAAATATTCATTAATAAAGTGCTGCGCTTCGGCAAAGCTCATGTCCGCAGCAGCGGCCAAGCCGTGCTGGCTCATGCCATACAGCACACCAAAGTTTACTACTTTCGCACGGCGGCGCTGCTCTTTCGTCACGTCGTCCAGCGGCACGTGGTACACTTCGCTGGCAATTTTGGCATGGATATCAGTGCCGGCGTTAAAGTCGTTTATCATCTTTTCGTCACCCGCCAGTATTGCTGCAAGGCGCAGCTCAAATTGACTGTAGTCGGCACTCACAAACACGTTGCCGTCGTCCGGAACAAACGCATCGCGAATCTTACGCCCTAGCTCGGTGCGGATAGGGATGTTCTGCAGGTTCGGGTCGGTGCTGCTTAAGCGCCCCGTTGCCGCCACATCCTGCTTAAACGTGGTATGGATACGACCGTCTTCATCGGCCTGCTGCGGCAGCGTTTGTACGTAGGTATTTTGCAGCTTTGTTAGTTCACGGAACTGCTCGATCAATTCGATAATCGGATGCTGGCCACGCAGTTTATCAAGTTCCTTTTGTCCGGTGCTATAGCCAGTTTTGCCACGCTTTATGCCCGCGGTTGGTAGCTCTAGCTTGGTGAACAATACTTCAGCTAGCTGTGCTGGGCTCGCGATATTAAACTCACCGTCTGCCATGGCATACATTGTTTCCTGAATCTTGGCGATATCTTCAGTCAGCTGCGTATCCATATCGGCCAGCAGGTGGGCATTTAGTTTGATGCCTTTATATTCCATGCGCGCCAAAACTTCAATCAGCGGAAAGTCCATCGTGCCCGCCACCCGTGCGAGCTCTGGCAAGCTCTCCAGCGCTTGGCGTTGCTCGTCGTACAGCGCCCATATGGCGCTTACTGCGAGCTTCGGGTCGTCGATCGATTCCATACCCACGAGATCCGCGAGTTCGCGCGATTTACGCAGCGGGTTTAGCAGGAACGAACCTTGTTCGGTATCGTGCTGTACGTTCGGCAACTTCGTGACACCCGCGGCAAGTAGGTTCTTGAGCAAACTTTTTACGTCGTGCCCCACCACCGACACATGCTCGAGTACTTTTGCGGCATCGTGTAGTGGCAACTTAGCCGCCTTACGGCGCTCGTGGCTTAGCCACACGTCATTGCCATCTTGCCACGCCACTAAACAATCAGCCATCATCAACACAGCGCTCGCTTGGCTTTTTGATAGTTCCTCTACTGATTCTACCGTCGCCAAGTTCTCTTCGCCACCCACCACTGCATCGTGGTTTTGCATGTGGGTAGGCAGGTTGCGCAGCAGGCTGCGGAACTCTAGCCGGGTGAGCAATTCTTTTAACTTCGCGGTGTCGAGGTCGTTCACATCCATGGCATCCAGGTCTAGTGCAATCGGCGCATCGAACCATAGCTCGGCAACTTTTTTGCTCATGTCGGCCAGTTCTTTACCGGCTTCGAGCTTGCGACGAACACTATCTTTTACCTGCCACAGGTTTTCGTAAATACCATCCAGCGTATCGTACTGCTGCAGCAGCTGCACGGCCGTCTTTTCGCCGATGCCGGGCACACCTGGAATATTGTCGCTGCTATCACCCTTGAGGCTTTTTAAATCCAAGAATTGATCCACGCGTAGACCATACTTTTCAGTAAAGCTCTCCGGTTTAAATAGGTCGATATTTGTCAGGCCCTTTTTCAGCGCATACACGTGTACTAACGGCTCTATCGCCTGCAGTGCGTCCAGGTCGCTTGTAATCAAACAGACTTCGATATCCTGCTCGGCGGCTTTATGTGCCAATGTCGCCATGATGTCATCCGCTTCGTAATCATCCAGCTCGTACAGTGGCCAGCTGAATGCCTCGAGCAGCTCATGCAGTATCGGGATCTGCGCGTAAAAATCCGCGGGCGCGGGCTTGCGCCCCGCTTTGTATTCCGGGTAAATCTCTAGGCGCTTGCGAATATTCGTTTTGGGTTTGTCCCACGCCACACATACATAGTCTGGCTTCAGCTTCTTGAACAACTCCAGGCTCAGCGCCGCAAAGCCATACACCCCGCCCGTTGGCGTGCCATTGGCCGTACTCAAATTCGGCATGGCGTAGTAGCCGCGATAGAACACACTCTTGCCATCGATAATCACCAGACGTTTTGTCATACTACCAGTATACCACCTCTAGTAGTATTATCCCTGGTGACTATAAAATCCACGGGCGCTTAGATTATCCGCAGCGTGGC
>JBLMYW010000032.1:0-8620 GCA_050258515.1 Acidobacteriota bacterium
TGGCATCTTCCGGCCCGTGTAGTTCATTACCCATCTTTATCAGCTGCGCATTATTCTGTGATTCAGTTGTTTCGGCATCGGCATTTGCCGTTTTATTTTCGTTTTGCGATAAGATATAGAATACATTTGTCAGCTTGTACTGACGGTCGTTCAGGACGGTAAGTTTACCGTAGTATATTTGGCCATCCGTAAAAAATACTGCCTGGTACTTGCTACTCTCGATACCACTATCTGCGGTAGCCAGCTTCTGCCACGCAAACCAGCCGCCCGCCGCTACAGCCAGCACGACTACCGCGATAATTACCCATTTGAAGCTCTTCTTTTGCTTTGGCTGCTTTTTATCGTGAGTAGCAGGCTGAGCCGATACGTTACGTTGTACCGCCGGCTCAGCCTGAGGTACATTGCTACTTTCGGTACGCGCCGGGGCCGGCTCGCGCCTGGTGGCAGCACCGCTCCTACTAGTTGATCGTGAGGCACCAAACGGTCCCATATCCATCTATATTCTCCCTATCCCTACTCTGTCGTTATGTAGTCTATCATACCATAAGGGGAATCGCACATTCAATTACCTTAGCAGCCGCCTGGCTCTATCGTCCCCACCGTACCCTTTACGCGGTACAGAATGTCAGTATAGGTACGGTGCACGGCGACAAGACAGTAATTATTGGAGTCGCTTGGATCGGGCGCAGGCAACTCTTGCTTTTTTACCCCAGACCATTCATTTGCCCAAGGATCCCAAAACGACGTCACTGGCCAGGTGCCGCCACGCGCGCTATATTCCGCCATTAACGCTGTATAAAACCCGCGTACTACCGCCTGCCTATCTGTCCACCAGGCATCATACGGTACGCTATCGATATATGATTGGATGGTAGCCTGAGTCACTGGCACATTCCAGGTTCTTGAATCCCAGCCGGTAATAAGCAAGCTGTTACCGCTGATATTATCATCACAGCGCATTACTACGCTACTTGTACCGCCGCCTTCGCGGGCATGAATTACCGAATATTGGGGATCAGCGATTAGTTCGGTACATATCTTATGGAACAATACGCCGTTTTGTACCGGGGAAAGCCCGCTGTAGTGCTCGCCGTCTACCATAGTTAGCGTTAAGTTTACACTATCTGGCGACTTAACATCAGTCGGTATGGCCGCAGGCGCATCACGATTGAATGTGCGCTGTACACGTACCGCATCGCTCGCTTTCTTTATCGTATCCATAGTCACTGAGTTAGCTGCGTAGTCAAGAAGGCCTGGTGATGGCTGTGTTGCCTGAATGGATGTGGTGTTGATAATTGATGCTCCCGCCAGTAGGTAATAAAGCGCCTCTGGCGTAAGCCGCACAAAATGCCGCCCGCCTGTACTCAGTATTTTTCTACTTTAGTTGTGAATACAATTTCATTAGCCATCGCATTTCATTCTTTCAGCATTTAGGTTATTTTCCGGCTTGCCTTGCCGCTCGTGCAAGCACTTCCGGCAGCAAATCATCATCCCATCCCATGATGCGCAGGTCGCTTGGCGCCGTGCGATTATAGCTGGTATCGAATACAACATGCCGCCACGATGCTTTGTCGGCATTCTTGATAATCGGTCGGTCGTCTATGAGGGCAATGCCGTCACAAAATTCTTTGGCGCTGGTAATAATTGCTGCCCGTGCGACCGCCTCGCCCAGGTAGCGCCGTAGCCAGTCGCGCTTTTCAGCCTCGCACCACTCGTTACTATGTAATGGCGACGAGCAAATCCGCGGCTCGTATCCCAAATCTTTCAGCCGCTGCCAGCCCGCAAGTGCACCCTCTACCGGTGGCAGGTTGGCAAAAAAGTATTGCGAAGCATGCAGTTCGTTTATAATCACTTGGTGCGCCGGGTCAGGGTAATCATGCCGAAAGTAAAAGTTATTGCGCTCGACAATTGGGATTTCCGGGTAGTGCTCGGCCAAATACACGGCTGTAGCGCCGTCAAAATCAGCCAGTACGCCGTCCATATCTACCAATACAATGTTTCGCTCGCTCATACCTTCATTTTAGCACTGACAGCGTTCACGGCGCGCAGTATTTCATCTACGCCCACTAGTGCCTTATTTAGCCCATCGCCCGCATAGTAGCTTTGTTCTGGCCTGTCGCCAATTATTTTCGGCAGCGCCGCCCATTCTTTGGCCAGTTCAGCGGCAAATTGCCGCCCGTCAATTTGGTTGTTTACGTATTCGGTTGCACCGCGCCGCTCTAGTAGGGCAACCGCCATCTTGTCTTGCATCGTTTCATTGAACGGCTGGTTTGTATCAATATCTAGTTGCTGCACCAGACTTTTTAGGGTAGTGCTGATAATCTGGTACCTGCCTACGGCGCTGCTGGGGTGGCCGGCGGCTATAAAGTCTTCCTGCCAGCTTAGTACATCAGCTATCGACATTTCAGTAAACTTAATCGAGGTATTACCGGCATTACCAAAGTAGGCGTTATAATTGCCCTTGCTTTCCACCCGTGCTATCAGGTCTAATAGCGGCTTGGCAGATACTGGGTCTACTTGCAATCGCTGGTTCATGCTTCCTATAGTATAGGCTATGAGCGCCGCCACAAACACTATACCAATCCAAAACACTGCCGGCCGCTTCTGCAGCCAGCGCGTCACCTTCCGTACCCGCCTGGTCATTTTCGTAGCTATAGTCTAACCCGCCCTATCTATCGTAAAATCTTTTCCATTGGCTTACCCTTGGCTAGCTCGTCGATCAGCTTATCCAGGTAGCGGACATCGCGCATTAGTGGGTCTTCGATTTCTTCCACGCGCACGCCGCAAATCACACCGGTAATAAGCGACCGTGCCGGGTTCATGTGTGGCGCCGTAGCAAAGAACACCTCAAGGTTCGTCCCCTTTGCCAGCTCAGCCTCCAGCCCTGCTTGGCTATAACCGGTCAGCCAGTGGATAATCTGGTCGACTTCATCCTTGGTGCGCCCCTTTTTCATCGCCTTTTCGATGTACAGTGGGTAAACGCTGGCGAACGGTATGGCGTAAATACGATGCTTCGTCATGTACTTATTATACCTTCCGGTTCATCAATAATCGGTAAGTCCTCGGCACTCACGCCCAGTACTTGCGCCAGTTTATCAATTTTCTGGAACTTTCCGTAGGCGATCGACTGGTTTGCCGCAGTATACAGCCGGTAATAGTGACCGTACTCCACTACCTCACCGCGAAAGTTCTTTGCTCGTGTTGGCTCGTCAATCCGCCGGATATACCAGCCCGCTGGCTCATTCGCAATAATTCGCTTCAGTTTGGCGTAGTGGTTAAACGCCATTACGCCAGTCTCCGGCCCAGCATCGTCGCAACGTATTCAGTGTCATACCTTTATTTTAGCAAGTGTTATACCTACTGATGGGTGTGGCGCTCGGCTTGCTTATCGTAGCATAAGAAGTTTCGGCTTTCATTGAGCTCTTATCGTATCTGTTATTTCTTCGTGCTACGCCACAATTTTGACGGCCACCACATCAGTCTGCCTATTTGCAGCGTAAGGCTCGGTACGAGAAGAGAGCGAACAACGAGTGTATCAAGTAATACACCGAATGCAACCACAAACGCAATTTGGACGAGGAACAGTATAGGAATCACTATCAGTGCCGTAAAGGTCGAGGCGAGCACAATCCCGGCGCTCGTAATCACTCCACCCGTTACCACAAGCGCCTTTAATGTGCCTTTACGTACACCAAGCGCCTTCGTTTCTTCGCGCACCCGGCTCATCAGGAATATATTGTAATCGATGCCAAGCGCCACCAAAAAGACAAAGCCAAATATTACCACTGCGGGGTCTGCGCCAGCAAAATGCCATACATCATTAAAGAGTAGCGCACCAATACCGAGGGTAGCGCCGAAAGACAGTATGGTCGTAACCAGCAGTACAAGCGGCGCAACGACAGATCGAAGCAACAGCATGAGTACGATGGTTATCGCCACCAAAATGAGCGGTATCACAACCGCAACATCGCGATCTGAAGCCGTATTGGTATCAAGCTGAATAGCGCTGACGCCACCAAATTTTACCTTTGGGTATTGGGCCTGAATCGTGGAGCGCAACCGTGCAATCGTCTCGCGCGCTGCCACGGAACTAGCAGTATCGTTAAGTGTTGCCTGCAGCACAACAAATCCGTCTACGGTTTTTGGCACAAGATCACTATAAGGATTCGCCTTTTTAGATAGTTCATCGACAGATGGAATCTTGCTTGCCGCTTCGTTAAAAACGCTATCGATTACGTCCATAGGGGCACCGGCCATTTGCGTTTCCAGCTCTGCGCGTAACGCACTAAGCTGCTTTGTCCGCTCGGTGGCAACGCTCGAGTAAATCTTCTGGTCAAACGTTTCACGAGCCTCACCAACTGGCATAGACGAAAGTTTCGTATCGGTTGTAAGCACACTCACCGCGTCAATTCCCTTATCGGTATCAAGTTTAGCGGTAATACTTCCCTGCTCTTCTTTTGGTACAAGAACGTAGGCTGGCGAGCCCGAACCGCTCGGGAAGTGCCGCGTCAGCATTTCCTGGCCATCACGCGCTTCAGACTTCCCTAAAATTAGATTTTCCTGCGATACACCTTCTGCCCGCAGTTGTGGAACAAAACAACACGCCACAACTAGCACTACGCTAATTCCTACCCACAATCTTCGTGGATGTCGACCAACGAGTCGTCCAACTCTCGCCCAAGCGGGGTGCGTTGTTTCATATGATGCGTGCCTTTCGCTCGTTACTACTTTTGGCTTTTTTGGCCAAAATGCTCCTCGGCCAACCAGCAGTAGCATTGCAGGCAAAAAGGTAAGAGCGCTCAGTACCGCGAATCCAACTCCAATAGCCCCCACTGGACCAAGAGCTTTATTTGACTGAAGATCGCTTGCTAGTAAACAGAGCAAGCCAAGTGCTACCGTCCCGCCTGCCGCAACAATCGGTTCCCATGCCGCTTTCCACGCCGCAATTGTCGCCTTCCAGGCTGTTTCATGACGAGTCAATTCTTCGCGGTACCTTGCAATGTAAAGCAGTGCGTAGTCAGTCGCTGCACCAATTACAAGAATAAACAATATGCCCTGGACTTGCCCATTCAGCTGCACTATGCCAGCATTGGCTAGATGCCACACCAGCAGAATCGACACCGCAAGCGCCAAAATGGCACCGACAAGCGTAATAAGCGGTAGAATAGGCGATCGGTACACTATTAACAAAATCAGGAATACTACACCAAGCGCTACAAACAGTAGGGTGCCGTCAATGCCTGCAAATGCCTTATTCAGATCGCGCGAAAACATCGCTGGGCCCGTGAACTTATATGCAAGCGACGGCGAAGTGTCCGCTATCGCTTTTTGGAGTGAGGTAATAATTTCATCAAACTCACCATCGCTGTCTATCGGCACCGCCAAAAATGCCGCCTTCTTATCATCCGAAATCACCGCCGGCGATACATCACCCTTTACCTTACCGGTTGTTTTTAGGGCACTTCGCACAGCGCTAATTTCATTTTGCTGTTTCTCAGAAAGTTCACCGTTTGACTCAAACACAACGATCGCGGGTAACGTCCCCTTTGTCTGGAATTTTGCCAGTTCGTCTTTTACAACTGTCGATTCAGCATTACTTGGTAAAAACGTGCTAAGGTCATTGCTCGACACTTCATCGATCTTGCCAAAATAGGGGCCACCAATCCCGCCAAGTACAAACCATGCAGCAATAACTACGATAGGCACAGCCAATCGACGAAGTAGTGAAACGCTTTTTTTATTCATTACCCTTATTATACAGCTATACTACTATGTATGGCGTTCAATCATTACGCAAAAATCAAACGTATCCTTAGCGAGCAGCCGGCTGGCTGGTATATCCGCCGGATAAATGAGCCAACCACTGCCCAGAACTTTAAGGGCGAAACAGTTGCATTTGATCATTATTACCGTATTTATGACGCAAATGATCTACCAATTCGCTACTGTAAATTTCAGCAAATAGAGCGACTTGCTTCTGCTCTTTCTGTGCCGGTTGAGCAGCTGCCAGTTATTGAATAGGTAAACTCTACACTAGTCGCCCGTTTATTGCTAATACGCTATACTGTATATATGAATACAGGAAAAACTATTGCCGTACTTGGCGCAAGTGGACGGAGCGGAAAAGTTTTTGTTGAAGCAGCGGTGCGCGCCGGATACAACGTACGTGCTGGTGTCTATAAGGGAGTTCTAGAACCAAACCCTCGAGTAACCGTAGTAGCGTGCGATGCAACGAATAGTTCCGACGTGGCAAACCTTATTAGTGGTGCCGATTATGTCGTGAGTTTACTTGGTCATATACCAAAAAGCCCAAAATACATGCAAACAGATGCCATAAAATGCGTCATCAGCGAAATGGAACGTTTTGGCATACGTCGTTTAGTATCCTTAACAGGAACGGGTGTACGCATAGCGGGTGACCGTCCTTCACTAATTGATCGTCTAGCAAACGCAGCGATACGAATTGTAGATCCGTTTCGTATCAACGACGGCATTGCTCATGTGCGCGCGATCGAATCCTCAACGCTCGACTGGACTATTGTACGAGTGCTCAAGTTACATAATGGTGACTACCATAACTATTCGATAACCCCGCATGGTCCTGCAAAACTATTGACTTCTAGGCAGGAAGTCGCACAGTGTATACTTTCGTTGCTTAATGACACTTCTTCATTCAGAACCTATCCAGTTATTTCATAGAGACACGTTTTATATAGCTAGTTTATACTAAAGATATGACAGCACACCCAGGAAAGAAAAAAGTCATTATTGGTTTAGCGATACTTTTGGCGCTGTGTGCATTTGGTATGCTCACCTTCATATATTTTAGGGCATCGCAACATACAACAGTAACGATGCCTGATAGAAAAAGCGAGCCATCGACTGAGGAGATAGCCCCAAAGGATAAAACAAGCTACACCGGGCAGCCGATAACTGTGGCAAATACATTTACAGTGAAAGTACCCAATGGGTGGACGGCATCCACATCTGAAGCTACTACCTTTACTGCCATCATGTTCGCCCAGCCAGAGCAATTAGGTACCCTATCCTACACTCCCGGCACGCCAGCCACCATCACCAGTGGCATCGCCGCCTGGAATGGCCTCACCGAGCACTTTTTCGTTCGTACCCCACACTCTGGCTCGCAGGCCTTTAACCCGAGCGATCATCAAGAAATAACTGCCGAGCCCTTTACCTTTGACGATGGTACCACGGGCACAAAATACTACGTAGTAAAACACGCTACCGAAGCCCAGAAATGGGGCGGGCTGCTGCGCGATACCGAGTGGCACGGCCGGACCTATGTGTATAAAAAGGATGGTGTGCAGGTAGAGGCACATCTGGCGCTGTACCCATCGCATACTATCGATGTCGCGTTTTACGAATCCGTTATCAAGTCAATTACAGCTCAATAGCAGCGCTTAGGGTATGTGCTGGATTTCGCGCATCATCAGCGCAAGCACCTCATCCTCGCTCTGCTCTGGTACGAGTATTTGCTCCCCTGGCACGCCTAAATAATCCTTTTCATTCCACCACTCGCGCATCTCTTTTTCGCCATAATCGTGTGCATTGGGCTTGGTAGCGTGGCGGCGCAGTGTTTCGTCAAATGGCAAGTCAAAATAATACGTATGTACATTGTCGCCAAATGCCTCGATCAGCTCATCAATCATGTCACCGTAGAACTTCTTGGCCAAAATCCCCTCAAGTATCACATCATAACCGATTTCCTTACCATAAAGTACCGTGCGCTTGATCAATTCAATGCTGGGATTACCCGCACCATCCCTCACCCACACGATCTCGCGGCGCAGTACATCCTGCGGCACCAGCATGGTACCCTTGCCGAGTTCGCGCTGCAAACGCTTGGCAACGGTGGACTTGCCACTGCCTGAATTACCACGGATGATGATTAGTTTTGATGCCATACCTATGCTTTAAGATTTGGAGTTTTCGCGCTTTCGTATCCAGCGAACAAATTGTATATAAGCTACAAGCACTGCTCCCGCAAACAACGCCGCAATCGCATCAATCACCATAGCTGTCCCCGAATCTACATGCCGAGTAAGCGCAGGTACAAATGTATAAATAGCTCCAAAAATTGCGCCTGCAGCCATCGCTGCAATCATTATCCATGCAAATGCTTTCGCCTTCATATGTATTAATTATACAGTACTACACATTCGAGAGTTTCCAGGTAAGCACTGTTAGAAAAAACGAGCCCAAAAGGACTCGTCTTTTCTTGGCTCACCATACGGGTCACGGAACAATCACAGGGTTGGGGGCACGAAATGAGACAAATGAGACACAAAACGCATGTTTAGGGCGTGTCTCATTTTAAAGGAGTTTAACTAACAAATTCCAGATCTTGAATCAGGTTTTATAACTAAAAGGAGGCTTTAAGACCTCCTTTTAGGTTAGAACGCGCCACTGCTATTTCTTCTTCGATGAGATAGCAATTTTCTTTGGTTCAGGCAGTGGCGTGAGCGGGACGCTCACTTTTAGGACTCCGTCATCGAGGTGTGCCTCGATTTTGTCAGCGTCTGCTCTCTTTGGTAGTGCAATACGTCGGTAGAAGCTACTTGAGCTTTCACGCACAACATATTGTTTGCCTTTATCTTCC
>JBLMYW010000033.1:0-10850 GCA_050258515.1 Acidobacteriota bacterium
ATGGCTGGGCATTAGCAGTTGACATACGGGCAAGTAGAACTAAAAAAATGACCTATGGTTCAGCAGAATACAAATGGCTGATGGAAAATGCTTACAAAGTGGGCTGGGTAAATCCACCCTCGATGCGCCAAGGTGCAAGCGGACCAGACGAGCCGTGGCACTGGGAGTACGCCGGTAGTACAAGCGGAGCGAGCGACTTATGAGAAAACGAGTTATTGTAGCCGTTATAGGCGCCCTATCTATACTTGCGATCGGTAGTATATGGCTCATTGCAGCCAATCGGCAGCCAGAGGATGACCAATCAAAAGCACCGACAGACGAAGAAAAGATTATATCAGTCGCAAACAATGACCCAGCTGCGAGCCAACACCAGCTAACTGCCAGCACCGTACAGATTGATAAAAAGGATAATAACTGGTACCTCGCCACCATCACCTACCGGTCGGCCGTTAGTGGGATGTATTCTGCATACCCCACCATACTACTTCGCGGTAGTGAAGGGGACTTTTCTATCGTTGCCGGATTCGACGATTCCACTAGCGACGAAAACCTCGCCGCGCAGGGCATACCCAAAGTGATCCGCGATGCAATTGTACGGCCAGGCAAAGAAACTATTGAGGATATTTCGCCATGAGTAGGTTTGGTAAGCTTATTCGAAGTGTAATGGTTGTCGCGGTCGCCACCGTAATGGTTATTGACTTCCCGGCGCAGGCACTGAACAATAAATACGATGCTAGCTTTTTTTCTGCTAATGATATTGTGATATACGACCCGGAATTTAAGTGCCATGGCGGCTCAAACGCTCTGGGCGATACAGGTGAAGCGGACGGCAAGGTGGACAATGCTGAAACGGTAGAAGTAATATTGCGCTATTTTACCGCCAAGGGCATGTCACTCGCTGGCGCCGCTGGGTTTGTGGGCAATATGACGCAAGAATCAAGCCTTAACCCACGCATACGCCAAGGCGGGAAGATCGCACCGGTCAACTTTACGCCTGTGAACGGCGAAGGGTTTGGCTTGGTGCAGTGGACCTATTCGTCACGCCAAAAGCCGCTGGTAGCGCTAGCTAAATCAACGAATCGCAACACCACAGACATCGACTTGCAGCTTGATTATGTCTGGAAAGAACTGAACGAGGGCTATAAAAGCACGCTCGTTGCCCTAAAAAACGCCCAGGAAGAAGGCACGCTTACGCCGCAAAAAGCCGCTATCATCGTACATGGCCGCACCCGTCCGTTTATGAACAATCCGGACTTCGCCGTGGCGCCAAAACTTGGCTACGAAGCATCGGGCGATAAAAGCTATGCGCTCTTTAAAACACATCGCATCGCCCCGGCTGTCGCCGCCTATAATAAATTTAAAGGTACAATTGCCGATGGCGCAGGGATAAAAGTTGAGGGTGGCGCTAGTGAAAGCGTCCCAACCGAGGATGGCGGAGCTTGCGGTGGCACACTGGATGGTGATGCCTTTACTGTTGATGGTATGGCATTTCCGCTCATTGTTACTAAAGAAATAATGGAAAAGGGGTCAAAAATAGGCAATGGTACGGGCCGTTGGTGCTATAAAGCTACCACCAACTGTCATCATGATTATAATGCCGCGGACATAATGGCGCCTCCGGGCACCGTAGTAGTTGCCGCTACCGATGGCGAAGTAGTGTCCGCAAGAGTGGGGGCCAATGGTGCGCGATGTGATAAGCGCGACACTATTACTATCAAATCAAGCGAGGGAGATATTTGGTTCTATACCCACCTAAAGAGTGGTTCGTCGGTAGTAAAAAATGGGCAGAAGGTAACTGCGGGCACTAAATTAGCCGCCGTGGGGCCATCGGGTGCCGCCGACTGTACGGCGCCGCACCTGCATATCGATAAATTACCGAAACCCGCAAAGTTCCGAGTGAGTTGCGCAAGCGCGCGATGTGCCGGCTATCCTTTTGTAGACATTCAGCCACAACTAAAGAAGCTATACGATCAGATGGTAGCCGCGCAAAATGGAGGGGGACTCTAACATGCAGAATGATCCATATCAAACAGGATACGACACGCTTAATAGGCGCACTCTGATTAAAAGACTTATCGTTAGTGTTATCGGTGCTATTGTGTTAATTAGTGTAATTTTAACACTAACGATTAATGGCATCCTCGACACCTCACGAATTGATAAGTCATACAACATTACCGTCTATAAGTTATCCGACGGCCGGCCGGGCGAAGGCGAGGAAGTTACCGCTGGCAATAGTTTTGCGGTGCTGCCAGCAGGGCAGTATGCCGTGCAGATTACCAAAGACAAAACAGAATTCCACTACAGCATACAGCTAACAATACAGAACTTTTGGCGTAAAGCAACCCTCGAGCTAGATGCTAAAAAACAGAGTGGCACCGCCATTACTCCGCCCGTCGCCGGCACTCGCTACCTTGGCGAGCAAGCAACTGTATCGTTCCATAGCGGTGGAACGGTGCTCTTTGACGACCAAAATCCAATGGCAGAACCGCTAGATACCTGTACTGAAACCTGTTTTACAATGCAACCGTACACCGATGAGGCAATTCTCGGCCTGCTCGGCCAGGAAGGCCGCGCTAAACGGGTAGGTGTTATTACTAGCAATAACACAACGCCATCACCTATAAATAGCGAGTATTACCCAGATAAAAGTCAGCTAGTGATAGATGGGGGCGGGACGGCGTTTGCTGTATACGATGACAAAAAAAGCATTAGTTACTACGCAGATATCGCAGCAAAACCTATTGCTATCGAATTGACATCCCGGCCAGCCCTTGGCGAAAGTGGCCGAATGATTAGTGTGGCAGGCGAAAACGTGGCCGTGCTCTATGGTGGCGACTATCAAGCCCCTACGTCGGGCGACGCAGTAGAAAGTACAGAGACGCCCGACGGTGATTACCGGCTTGCCGTGTATTCGGCTAGTACCGGTAAGCTAGTGAAAGAATCGACTATTCGCAATCATGTAGCTATCCAGGATTTCGACATCAGCCCGAACGCCGACCACTTTGCGCTTATTACCGACAACACTGTGGAATCCGGCGAAGTTACCGAGAGCACTATTACGAGCGTTTGGCCCGAACAGGCCTATGCCGTATCGTGGCTAACTAATGATACTTTTGCCTATGGCACTAATCGCGGACTCTATGCAGCTAATAAATCTACTGCCTGGCCGCTACTTGCCAGCAAAACAATGACTATATCGAACTTTAGCAATATTGGCGGCAAACTCTACGCTACAACCATTTTTACCGATGACGCCGATCAGTTATCGTTTCCCGTTATCGTCGACCCCAACAGTACAGAATTGGCAAATAACTTGCTAAGCTACACGCCAATTAAAAGCACGCGCTACTACAGTATTGAATTTACCGGCCAAGAATTCCATTTATACGTGCCCTCGCTTGACGACGGGACTAAACCAACCAAAGCACAGTTGCAATCTGCCTATGACTATATGAGCCTCGCCGCGCCTAATGCTAAGATAGTTGTCTTTGAATAGATGTATCGCTGCCGTCGCTAAGATGCGTGGTAGTAATAATCGTCTGATACCGATTCGTTAGACGCTCCAGACTAAGCTGGCGCTGAGTATCGAGCTCGCTAAATACATCATCAAGTATCAGTAAGGGCACTATACCCGTAACGGCATGGACGATTTCAAGCTCGATATGCTTCAAGGCAACAATAATACTGCGTGCTTCGCCGCGCGAGGCGGTGGCGTCGGCGGCCCGGCCATTAAACGTGATAGCCAGGTCATCGCGGTGCGGCCCGTGCGACGTGTAGCCCAAGATGCCATCACGCTCAGCCGATTGCTCGAGCTGCCGCAGTAGATATGACTGATAATTGGCTGGCGCTACCTGCCCACTATAGTGCAGGCTTATGTCATCACTCGCGCCAGCGATATCACTATACAGCTGGTTTATTTGCTGCTGCAATTGGCCGACAAGCTGCCAACGCTGGGCGTAAATATAGGCGCCATGCTGGGCAATCATAACATTCCAGGGGAATAGCTGCTCCGCGCTTGCCTGGCGTTTGAGTAGAGAGTTGCGCTGGCGGACAGACTTTTCGTAGCGCGATAGTTCGCGTGAATAGAGCGGGTCGGACTGTGATAAGATTTGATCAAGATACCGGCGCCGACGGCTTGGCGAACCGCTAATGAGCTGTAGGTCGGTAGGGTCGAACAATACTACTGGTAGCTTATCACGAAATCCCAGACGCTTCATCTTTTTACCGTTAACGAGGTACTCACGCTTTGATTGCTGGTCAGTGCGATAGATAGCACTGCGCGTCTGGCCGTCAGTTAGCGTGAGGTCGACCCTAAACCACTCGGCACCATGCCGGATCACATCGGCATCAGTACCGCGGAATGTCGTCCCGCGAAGCGCAATATAGACCGCTTCAGCCAATGATGTTTTACCGCTGCCGTTCGCGCCGGTAATGATCGTTTTATGTGGCTCGAGCCGGGCAGCATAGCTAGCATGGCAGCGAACATTCTTCACCGCCACACTCACCACCGCCAACTGCTGCTCGCTACTCGGCATCACCTAGCTCTTTAGCGGCATAATGATATGCGTGTAGTTGGGCGACTTTTCTACCACTGTCAGTACACAAGGGCTGAGTTTACCACTGAAGCGGAATTGGATCGTGTCGCCATCGAGCACACTAAGCGCGTCGCTGATATAGCGCGAATTTAGCGTTACCTGACCACTCGTCGTAATCTTCGCATCGGCACTGCTGGTATTCTCGCCCAGCTCGCTCGCGATGCTATGAATGCTCAGCTGCTGGGTGTCGGCATCGGCCGTAAGAGTGATACTGCCGCCAGAGTCGCGCGCGAATAACCCGGCGATCTTTACAATACGCGCAAATTCATCCGTCTTCACCTCTATCACTGTTTCGGACTCTTTTGGTATCAGCTGGCGGTAATCAGGATAATTGCCATCAATCAAGCGACTAGTGATTTCCACCTCGCCCACCCGAAAGCGCACCTGAGTATCGTCAAATAGTAGTTCGACTTCGTCTACGCCATCGCTAAGCGTTTTTAATACTTCATGCAGACTGCTCGATGGAACAATCGCCTGAATTTCACTCTTAGTGCTAACGAGACGGCGCTCCGCCAATCGGTAGCCATCAGTACCGGCAAGGTACAGCTCACCATCGAGCGAACGCCAGTATACACCCGTTAGCACCGGCCGCGTAGTGTCGGCACTGCTAGTAATAACCGTTTGGGTAACTGCTTGCTTAAAATCTGGAACTGCAATGGTGTAGGTAACTGCCTCTTTTTCGTCGATGGACGGTAGCTCGGGGAATTCAGCCGCATCAACGCCTGTCATGACTGATGAAAATTTGCCCGACGACAGTGTGAGGTTGGTGCCTTTGCTTGAGATATCTATCGTACCTTTAGGTAGGCTCGATACAAACTCGCTTACGAGGCGGGCAGGTAGAGTAAGCTCGCCGGGCTTGGTTACCTTAGCGCCTACGTAGCACGTTGTTGCTATTTCCAAGTTGGTTGCCGCCACTAACAGGCGGTTGCCTTCGGTTCTGAGTAAGACATTGTTAAGAATGGGCAGCCCAGCACGACTACTGGCTACTCGCCCTGCGACGCTTAGTGCTTTAGCTAAATTTTCTTGTGTGACCGAGAGTTCCATAATAGTAGTTCCTTTTCTTAAATGAATTGATGGTGATTATTATAGGTACTGTGGAAAATGGGTAAAACTAGTGGCCTAACAGGGGCGGTAATAGTACAAATGCGTGTGGAAAGGGGTGTACAAAAGGCAGTGAAATCATGTGGGGGGAATACTATAGTTATCCACCTAAGGGCATTAGTTCCAGCCTGAGTGTATGATTCTGGGGACAGTCGAACACATTTTTTACCGCCAATCATCCGCAGCTTTTGCACTAGTTTTGCACATGCCTCAACAAGTGAGGAGTGGGCGACTCTTGTAGACTTACGCATACAGTTTCTCCCGTATTTCGGCGACTTGCTCGCGAATCATAAAATCAAGCTTCACTGACTTTTCAATCTTTTCTACCGAGTGAATGGCGGTCGTATGGTCTTTGCGGCCGAGCTCTTGGGCGATGCGCGGGAAACTCATATGCAGCTCGCTGCGCAGCAAGTACATAGCGATTTGGCGCGGCACCACAATGTGCTTATCCCGCTTGCTGCCGCAAATTTCTTTAGAATCGATCTGGAAATGCCGGGCTGTTTTGTCGATAATCTGTTTGGCGGTGACATGTTGCGGCCGTGAGCGGCGGACGTTACCGAGCAGCCCTTCGGCGGTAGTGATGTCCGGCGCGACGCCGCGCATTTCGGCATACGCCAACAGTTGGTTGAGGGCGCCTTCAAGTTCACGGACGTTTGTTTTAATGTTTTTTGCTAAATATTCAACCGTTTCACGCTCTAGCGTTACCCCGGAAAGACTCGCCTTGGTCTCAACGATAGCGCAGCGGGTCTCGAAGTCCGGCATCTGAATATCAATTGCCATACCCCACTCGAATCGGCTGCGCAGGCGCTCGGTAAGGGTAGGGATGCTGCGCGGCGGCTTGTCGCTTGATATGATGATCTGCTTATTCGCCTGGTGTAATGCGTTAAAGGTGTGAAAGAATTCTTCCTGTGTTTTCTCTTTGCCAGCAATAAACTGCATGTCATCGACAATTAATACGTCGGCAGTACGGTATTTATCTGACACCTTCTTTTTAAAGCGGATTGCATCGGTAAATTCTTTTACAAAGGTATCGGTGTTTATGTATACCACTTGGGCGCTTGGGTTATTCCTAATGATTTCGTTGCCTACCGCTTGCATAAGGTGAGTCTTACCTAAGCCGACGCCGCCATAAAGAAAGAGCGGGTTATATTTTTGCCCAGGGTTAGCAGCTACTGCTTGGCAGGCCGCGTAGGCAAGGTCATTACTGGAGCCCACGATGAAATTATCAAGGGTGTAGCGGGGGTTGATGGTGGTTTGGTTTGCCCCCGTGCTAGCGCCGCTGCGGGCTGGCGGTGCCGAGGCGATCAGGCTTTCGGCTCTTGCTGCCATAGAATCCATTCGTCCAGTAGTTTCACGGCTGATCACACTCTTTTTAGTAGTGTGTACCTGGTACTGTATAATTGGCGACGCGACGCCGTTACGGGCTAAAATTTCTTTTATCTTGGCATCGTATCGCTTTTCAAATTGCGACTTAGCAAAGATATTAGCAACGCCGACTACAATAGTGTCATTACTATGGTCGAGTAGTGTGGTGTTTTTGAACCATGCCTCAAATTGCCCATGAGGTATCGATAGTTCCATCTCACCAAGCACACTCTGCCATAATGCGTTCTGCATTTAGTCTCCCTCACTTATTTTCTCGCTGTACTTATGATAGCGATATTCAGAGTTTTCCACAACCGGGCAAGTGTTGTGGATTTTTACCGGGTAGAAACAGGGCAGGATAGAGGTGATTTTATCCACAATGAGTATGCGTATCTGTTAATCTGTGGATAAATATAACTTAAGTGTGGATAAAACGTGAGGCAAGGCTATAATCTAGACAAAATTTCAAGCAAATAGTTCTACTTTAAACCCAGGCCTTACGGGGGTATTGCTAAAAGAGGTGATAAGGGGTATACTATATGAGATATGCCAAAGCGAACATACCAACCACACACTCGCCACCGCGCCAAGACCCACGGGTTCCGTGCCCGCGTGGCATCAAAGGCTGGCCGCCTCGTACTGAAGCGCCGACGCGCTAAAGGTCGTGCTAAGCTAGCGATTTAAAATAGAGAGGCTAAGGCCTCTCTATTTATTTTGGTATATTAAAATCATAGATTCATATAACACTTCGTCGCCTCGGAAATGAGTGCAGGCACTCATTTCACTCGGCTCCTAGTGGTATACTATATAGCAATGATCCCTGTAAAATACCGATTTCATGGCCATGGCAGCCTGCGCTACCTGTTTAAAAACGCACAGGCTGTTCGTTCGCGCCATATCACTATAAAATATATCGCTAACTCTCGGCGCAAGCATTCGCGCTTTTCGGTAGTGGTAAGCAAAAAGGTGCATAAAAGTGCCGTAGGCCGCAACCGTATGCGCCGACGACTGTACGAACTTGTACGGCTCGAGATACCTAAATTAAACGGTACGTACGATGTAGCACTTATCATTACCAATAGCGAGGTGATGAGTATGGAATATGTCGAGCTGGAGGCTGGTATCAGAGAGCTCTTTGCCCAGGCTGGGCTGTATTCTCGAGATGACTAGTGGTACAATAGAATAAAGTAGCTGGAGTTTTTATGTTTGATGAACTGATTGTAAAACCTATTTTTAACGCCTTGATGCTGCTCTATAGTATCATTCCTGGCGGCGACTTCGGGGTCGCCATTATCCTCTTTACGATATTTATTCGTATACTTATATACCCACTAGTCCGCAAGCAGCTACACCAAACCAAGCTAATGCGTAAAATGCAGCCCGAAATAGCTAAGATTAAAAAGGAAGCAAAGGGTAACAAGCAGTTAGAGGCGACAATGCAGATGGAGCTATATAAGCGCCATGGCATCAGTCCGTTCCAGTCGATTTTTATCCTTCTTATCCAGCTCCCTATCTTTATTGGCTTATACCATGTGATCCAAATCATCGTACTGCACCGTAATGAAGTGGCGAAGTTTGCGTACGCGCCGCTTGAGCAGCTGGAACCAATTAAGAAAATTATCGAAAACCCTGAAAACTTCAACCACACCATGCTTGGGTTTATCGACCTTACTAAAACGGCGTTTAGTAACGGTACGGTGAATATTGTACTACTAGTACTAGCGCTGATATCGGCAGTTACCCAGTACATTATGAGCAAGCAAACCATGCCTACTACCGGTACGCCAAAACGCTTTCGCGATATCATGAAGGAAGCGGCCGAGGGTAAACAGTCTGATCCTGCCGACATGAGTGCTGCCATGATGCGTAACATGGTAAAGATTATGCCAATCATGATGTTCTTTATAATGGTGAACTTGCCAGGTGCGCTGGCGCTCTACTACACCGTATCTAACCTTGTGGCTACCGCACAGCAGCACTACCTGCTCAATAAAGATACCGAAGAAATGGAAGAAATTGCCGAAGAGGTAATAGAGAAGGAAGAGGCGCGAACGAAGCGCCAGGCCAACGCTAAAAAGCGTGCTGGTGCCGCCAAAGAGGGGAATATCACTCGCATCAAGGCGAAGGGATAGAGGAGGAAAGTAATGGATCAAGCACAATCAATCGAATTCGCGCGTAAGTTCTTACAGGATATCATTTCGTTTTTTGGCGAGAATATAGAGGTAACGGCCGAAGTAGAAGAGGATATCATCGAGCTGTACGTTGAAAGCAGTGATAATAACAGTATCTTGATCGGCCGTAATGCCGAGACGCTGCGCAGCCTACAATACGTCGTAAGTACCGCGCTCCGCAACAAGAATGCCGAACTAACGCGGGTCAATGTCGATATAGCTGATTATAAAAAGCAGCGTGAAGAAAAAGTCGCGGAAAAAGCGCGTGGCTGGATAGAAGAGGTACGCGCAACGGGCGATTCATATATTGCACACATCAATGCCGCCGACCGCCGAATTGTACACCGTGTCGCCTCTGAGTATAGTGACATTCGCACCTATTCCGAGGGTGAGGGTCGCGACCGCCGGATTGTTATCGCCCAGGCAAGCAGCTAGCCCAGAACGCTAAGGTATATAGCGTGCGTTTCGCGTGCCATTTTTTCCCAAGAATACTTCTTGGTTTGCTTGTGTCCGCGCTGTATCATTATCGCACGCAGGTCGCCGTCCGTTATCACGCGCTCGATAGTGGCTGCCATATCATCGATATTGAGCGGGTCAAAATATTCTGCGGCATCGCCTAATATTTCTGGCAAGCACGAAGCATTGCTACTAACGACTGGCGTGCCGTACGCCATTGCCTCAAGCGGTGGCAAGCCAAAGCCTTCCATCAGGCTAGGGAATACATAGGCGCGGGCTTGGGTGAATAGCCAATCACGCTGAGCATCAGGGATGAAGCCGGTGAAGTGGATATTTTTGTAGCCAAGCGTTTCATACTGCGCTTTATTACGCTTGGTATCTTCATTCATACGCCCTACGAATACTAGGCCTAAGTCGGGATACTTTTCAAGTAGTAGCTGATGCGCTTCGGCTAACCGACGCAGGTTTTTGTAATCAGGTTGCTGGCCGACATACATGATAAATTCTTTGAATGGCACATTGTAAGACTGTAGTTTACCTGGGCGGGCTTCGGCGGCCTCGTAAATCACCGATATCTTATCTTCTGGGATGGGTGTAAAAGCTTGGTATTCGCGTTTGGTATTTTCGGAAATCGCGATAATATGGTCACTAATACGCGCAATGCGTTTAAATACAAAGCGCCCAACCAGCTGCTTGGCGTGGAACACAAGCCAATTTTTATCGCTATTATACGTGTTTAGTAGTGTCAAATCGTGCATCGTTGTGATACGCTTACCCACGTACAATATCGGTTGCTGAGGCATAGCAAAGTGCACCAAGTCGGGCGCTAAATCATCTAAAAACTTCTTTAACCCAAGTTGCTCAGCGAAGGAGTAGTAGGCAAAATCTACTGGATGCAGTGTAAAATTTGGATTCGTCGGTTGCCAATACTCCGCATCCTTCGCCTTTACGATTACCGAATACTGATTTACCTTGTCGATTTGCTGTAGATACTCAAGTAATTTCACTCCGTACGTGCCGGTGCCAGAGTTTAGAAAGCGGGCGTCGATGGCAATATGCATATAAGGTATAATATACCACAGATCACGGTTGTTATTCCGCACCCGCCAGCGGAATCCAGTAGGAAATAAACTAGGAGGACAGATGAGTAGAGAATTTG
>JBLMYW010000034.1:0-11118 GCA_050258515.1 Acidobacteriota bacterium
TTATCTTCCTATAGCCTCTCGCAATCTGAATTTGAAATTATATTATTTTTATACCTAAAAAAGGAGATATAAAAACATATGGGACAACGACGTCTCGCTAAACCACAGGCAGATGATGCCGGAAAACGGCCGCAAGGCCAGCAGCCAAAGCAAAAATCAAATAACAGCGTGCTTAACGCTACCACTACCCGCAAAGGTGAGGTATTCCGCGCCCAGCGCCGTACCTCTGAAGGCGTAAACATGCAGGCCAGCCAGCATGTTATTAATGTACCAGTCAACAAATCGCGCTTTAACGGCTACGACGGCAAACAGTTTAGCCTTAGTATGCAGCCAAAAAAGTCGCGGGCTCCCCGCCCAACACTCAAGGTAATTCCTATCGGTGGTGTTGGTGAAATGGGCATTGGCAAAAATATGACCGCCATCGAGTATGATAACGACATTATTGTTATCGATATGGGCTTTTTGTTCCCAGGCTCAGATTACCCAGGCATCAACTACATTACGCCAGATATTACCTGGCTTGAAGAAAACAAGCACCGTATTCGCGGCCACGTGTTTACGCACGGCCACCTCGACCACATTGGGTCGTTCCGTCACTTTATTTCAAAGATTCCTGCACCAGTCTATGGCACAAAATTCACCATTGGTATGCTGCAGCGCACCATGGAAGAAACCGACGGCAGTTTCGAGCCGGACTACAACGAGCTCAACCCAGAAGCACACGACATCGTGCAACTTTGTGACTCATTTAGTGTCGAGATGATCCGCGTGAACCACTCTATTCCAGATGCTGCCGCAGTGGTTGTACGTACGCCAGTGGGCAACATCTTAAGTAGTGGCGACTGGCGTATTGAGCCAGATCCAGTCGACGGTAAACAGTTCGACTTCAACCGCATCACCGAAATTCAGCAAAAAGAAGGCTTCTTGCTGTTCATGAACGAAAGCACCAACTGTGAAAGCGACGGTACCAACACCGATCACGGTGAGTTTGATATTCAGCACAGTATGGGCGAGGTGATGGACGAATACCCGAATGGTCGCGTGATTATTTCGAGCTTTTCGAGCCAGCTTCACCGTATGCAACTGATTCTCGACGAAGCCCAAAAGCACGGCCGTAAGGTTGCTTTTGCTGGTTACAGTATGATTCAGAACCTAGAGGTTGCGCTGCGAACTGGCGTGATTAAGGTGCCAAAAGACACTGTCATGAAGATGGAAGACATTATCAAGCTACCAGATAGCAAGGTGACGATTGTCTGTACAGGTAGCCAGGGTGAGTTCTCGGCTGTGCTCAATCGCATGGCCAGCGGTGCACACAAATATATCAAGATTAAAAATACTGATGTCGTGGTATTTAGCTCGAACCCAATCCCGGGCAACGAAAAGTACGTTGTTCGCACGGTAGACGGCCTCATGCGTGAGGGCGGTGAAGTCATCCAAAACGGCAAAACCCACCTTACGGGCGTTGGCAAACTCCACCTTTCTGGGCACGGCTACTACGAAGATCACGTCCGCGTTATTCAAGCAGTTAACCCAACGTACTATCTGCCAAATCATGGTGAGTTCCACATGCTCGTGCATAACGCCGAACTCGCCGAAAAAGAATGCAACATTCCACGCGAGAACATTTTTGTCTGTGACCCTGGCGATGTCGTCGAATTCGACCACGAAGGCGCACGCAAAATCGGCCGCGTACCAGTGGGCGGGGTGATGTATGATGATAGTGGGGCCGTCGTATCGGAAGTAGTGCTAAAAGACCGCATCCACATGAGCCAAGAAGGCATGTTTGTGGTGGTGCTCACCGTGCAGCGCGGCAGCGGCCGACTGCTTACTAGCCCTGACATTATCAGCCGCGGGTTTATCTACCTGCGTGATAGCGAAGAATTGATGGGCATGATCCGTGCGTACATCAAGCAAAAGGCAGCCCGCGCTTTTGCTGGCAAATATGACGTAGAAGTGATTAAAAAAGAAATCAAAGACGAAGTCACGCATATTTTGTACGACCAAACGCGCCGTACACCAATCGTAATCCCGGTGATTAATGAAATTGGCATGGGTGGCGGCAAGCCGCAGCAGGGCGGTAATCGGCAGAATGGCCAACAGCGCCAGCCGCAAGGTGGCCAGCAGCACCAAGGCGGGCAACGACCATTTATGCCAGGCCCATCAAACCGCAAATTCCCACCAAAGCAAGTACCCGATAGCGAAGTACAGATGCCAAAGGCGCCAGAAGTCCAAGGCTATTAATCAACCTATAGTATGAAACAAGCCCCGATACCACGCGCTAGTGCACGGTATCGGGGCTTTTTCGGTGCCTGGTATCTAGGTGGCGTGCAGGGTGATTTCCTGCACCACACCGATATCCAGGCTAGAAATCTTGCCGTAGGGAACGGGTAGCCGTAGCCGCAACGGCTGACCTACGACGACGCGGGGACAGATGGGTGGCCGCGGGCCGCGCCAGCGTAGATGCGGCGCATCACGAGCGTATGTCTGCCACTCGGTAGCGGCTTCATCGATATCTTGCAAGATAGATACGGCCGCTTGTTGCGAAATGCCGTGAATCACTTGCGCTAGCGAATCGCATGTTGGCGTGAGTGCCGGACGACCGTACAGCTCACCACCCATGTATTCCAGCCGAATGTGGGCAAGTTCGTGGTTCGGCAGCAGTACGTTGACCTCTGCGTATGATCCGGCTTTTGCCGGAGCGCGGATGATTCGATGCTCGTTGACCTGACCTAGGGTCATGGCTCTTCCTTTCGTAGTAGGGCAGAAGTAGTATAGATAATAACTTACCTAATATGCAAGCATAATCACTATTGCATTTTGTAGTAAAATATGCTACAATGTAAGTATAAGCTATTAAACAGATTACAAACAGCGTACAATAGATACCAGTTATGGCAAAAAAGAAATCCACTAGGGGACGAAAATCCAAGAAAAACCAGGCACCGCAGCACGAGCTGCCGAATGGTTTCTGGAGCCAAGTAGCCGCGGTAGCGCTCATCGCGTTTTCGCTACTCTTAGTGGTGTCGTGGTTTGGCGGCGGCGGCGACTTTTTAAACTGGGTGCGGGACGCCAGCCTACGTATTATTGGCTGGGCAACCTACGTCGTACCGCTTGTGGGATTGTATGTAGCAATCCAGGTGTTTCGGGTAGAAAACAACAAGCTGCCGGGCATCATGAAGTTCGCATCAATCATACTAATCCTGTGGTGTAGCGGCCTCTTTGGGCTGTTCCGTAAAGATGGCGAAGTGTCAACGGGCGGCGTGGTAGGCGATACGCTTAATAGCGCCATGACGGCCTTGGTAAATATGCCCGTGGCCATCTTTATATACGTGCTACTGATCGTGGTGACTGGGCTATTCGTGCTACGCCTATCATTCCAGGACGTACTGAACGTATTTAAGCGCCCCGAAAACAGTGAAGATGCCGAAAACGTCAAGGTGATGCGTAAAGCCGCCGCCGAAGATGCGAAGCCGAGCAAAATGCCTGATTTTAAGCTAAACGCCGGTGTGCCAATGCTAACGCCCGAAGAGCAACGTAAAGAAAAGCTGAACAGCCTTAAAAAGAGCTTTGGCCCGGATAAAGAGGCAGATACTAATGCAGCGATGCTTGCCGTAAGCGACCCGAACTGGAAGTTCCCTGATATCGAGATGCTGGAAAAGAAGCAAAAGCCTGCCGATGCCGGTGATATCCAGCAAAACGCGCGCGTTATCCAAGATACGTTGCACGAGTTTAATATCGACGTCGAAATGGAAGGTGCCAACATTGGGCCGAAAGTCACGCAGTATACCCTTAAGCCGCCAGCTGGCATCAAACTTAGTCGTATTACCGCGCTGGAGACCAATATTGCCCTGAACCTTGCGGCCCAGAGCTTACGTATGGAAGCACCAATCCCTGGCCAAAAAGCAGTGGGTATAGAAGTACCGAACAAGAAGGCGGCTGATGTGCGCCTGCGCGGCATATTGGATTCTCAGCAGTGGCGCGGTAGCAGTGAACCGCTGAGCTTTGCCGTTGGTAAAGATATCTCGGGCGATCCGGTACTGGGCGAGCTGAACAAAATGCCGCACCTTTTGGTAGCCGGGCAGACGGGTAGCGGTAAATCGGTGATGATTAATACGCTGCTTTGTAGCTTGCTGTACCGAAACGCGCCAAGCGACATGAAGCTGATACTGGTAGACCCAAAGCAGGTGGAAATGGCCCCATACCAGGATATCCCGCACCTGCTGACCCCTGTAATTGTTGAGCCTGAAAAGACGGTGAGCGCCCTAAAGTGGGCGGTCAACGAAATGGAGCGTCGCTACAGCTTACTGGCTGAGGAACGCGTACGTGACATCAAGAGCTATAATGAAAAGGTAAAGAGCAAGCCGGTGAGCGTAGCCGACGAAGACGGTAACATGCAGCAGGTAGACGAAGGCACCATGCCGTACATCGTGATCGTGATTGATGAGATGGCTGACCTGATGATGGTAGCCAAGCGTGATGTGGAAGCGTTGATTGTGCGCATCGCTCAGAAAGCCCGCGCCGTGGGTATACACCTGGTGCTTGCGACCCAGCGCCCAAGTGTAGATGTTATTACCGGCCTGATCAAGGCCAACGTGCCAGCACGTATTGCCTTTACGGTGGCCAGCCAAATCGACAGTATGACCATCCTTGACCAAGCCGGGGCCGAGAAGCTGCTAGGGCAGGGCGACATGCTACTCAAGACCGTAACGATGCCAAAGCCGCGCCGTATCCAGGGCGCCTGGGTAATGGACGAAGAGGTACTAAAGATTACCGACCACCTGCGTATGCAGAGCGCACCGCAGTATAACGATGAAATTATTAGCCAGCCCGTGCAGTTGAACGGCAAGGGCGGGGTAGTGATGGACTTTGACGGCGAAGGCGGCGACGATATGTTCCGAGACGCCTGCCGTGTGGTGATTGAAACCCGCAAAGCTAGCACTAGCCTATTACAGCGCAAGCTCCGTATTGGCTATGCCCGCGCTGCGCGTATCATCGAAGAAATGGAAGAGCAGGGCATCATTGGCCCCGCCGACGGCTCCCGCCCGCGCGATGTACTTATTACTAGCCTCGATGATCTTGACGGTGCTAGCACCGACATTTAAGCGGCTTTATATTCGCCGAGGAGGGTGACTTGATGGTCGGTTTTTTCGATTTGCTCTATAATGCTATAGAGCTTTTGCCCGGCACAATCTACAACTATAAAGAACTTATAATTAAACGGCTGGCCGATGATGGGCTGAGATTGCAGCTTGGCGAGGTTGATGCCAGCGCCGGCGAAGGCCTGGAGTACCTCGACAAGTGCGCCTGGTTTGTGGCTGGTGGTGACGACTAGCGAGGAGCGGTCAGCATCGGCTGGGCTGGCGGTAGGTTCTAGTACTAAAAAGCGGGTAATATTATCGCGTGAATCTTGGATAGATCGGGTGATGATCGGCATACCGTATAGGCTGGCAGCTTGCTCGCCGGCAATGGCAGCCATATGTGCCGCGCCTTCTTCTTTAATAAACTCTACGGCGCCAGCAGTATCAAAAAATTCGATGAGCTCGGCCTGGGGCAGGTGTTTTTTAAGCCACTTTTGGCACTGAGCCAGTGCTACCGGATGCGAGTATACCTCGGTGATATCTGCTAAGGCGATGCCCGGGCGGGCGATAAGCATTTGGTCGATAGCGAGCTTTACTTCACCCACGATTGGCGCCTCGCAGGCCTCTATGAGCTGGTAGACTTGGTTAATGCTGCCGTATATCGTGTTTTCCACGCCGGTAACAATCGCATCTGCTTCGCCAGCTGCATAGGCATCAAATACTTCACGGAAGGTGGTGCAGGGCAAAATATCAACAGAAGCACCATACCACTGTTTGGCGACTTGCTCGTGGAACGACCCTGCTTGGCCTTGAATTGCGACTAACATAGGAATAATTGTACTACCTCTGGACTATTGGTGCAAAATAACGTATAATTATAGGTGTTATCAACCTAAGGTTAATTGAAATAAATTAACCATCCATATGGATACCAAGGAGGTTCTATATATGAAGGAATACGAACTCACCGTTCTTATTCACCCAGATCTTGAAGTTGATCTGGAAGCGCCACTGGATAAGGTGCGCAAATTAGTAACTGACGCTGGCGGTAAAGTGCTGGCTGAAGACAATTGGGGCAAGAAAAAACTTGCGTACCGCATCAATAACCAAGATTTCGCTGTGTACGTTCAGTTTAACGTAGAGCTACCAGCCGAAGCACCGCTAAAAATTAGCAACACGCTAAACATCACCGACGAAGTCATCCGCTACCTGCTGGTAAAGGTAGACGAAAAGGGCCGTGCGCTCTTAGAAGATGCCAAAAAGCGCGCTGCCGAACGCGGCGAAACCGAAGAAGATTCAGAAGAGTAAATAACGGGTAGGCAAGAGGAGTAGGGAGTATGGCAAAGGGATTTAATAAAGTTATATTGATGGGTAACCTAACGCGCGACGTGGAAACACGAACAACGCCAAGTGGCCAGACAGTAAGCAACTTCAGCCTAGCGGTAACCCGCAGCTGGAAGGGCCAAGACGGCCAAACGCAGGATCAAACTAGCTTTATCAACTGTGTTGCCTGGGGCAAGGTAGGTGAAATTATCGCCCAGTACGTGCAAAAGGGCGCGCCACTGCTTGTTAGTGGTCGCCTAGACCAGCGCAGCTATGAAGATAAAGATGGCAACAAGCGCCAAGCCGTAGAAGTAGTGGTAGAAGACTTTAACTTCGTGGGTGGCGGCCGTGGTGAGGGTGGTAACGCCCCAGCTGGGAACGCCCCATCAAATAACCGATCAAAAGATGTAGTAATTGAGGATATCGACGACAAGCCTATTGATTTGTCTGAGATTCCATTCTAAGGAGAATGAAAGAGTGAAACGATTCAAAAAAGACGCACCAGTCTACTTTGACTACCGTGATATAAAGACGCTGAGCCGTTATATCAATATTTACGGCCAAATTGAGCCAATCGCAAAGACTGGCCTCAGCGCAAAACAGCAGCGCCAACTAGCAGTTGCTATTAAGCGCGCACGCCACCTAGCACTTATGCCATTCGTAGCACAAGGATAAAACTACGGTGAATCTTGCGCTGCCATTTACGCTTGATTCCATCAAACAGGTTACAAACACGTATCCGACTCCATTTCATATCTATGACGAGGAGCGGATACGTTTTGTTGCCAGGCAGTTGAAGGGCACGATGCAAAAGGCGGGCGTGCCTGGATTTAGAAATTATTTTGCCGTAAAGGCACTGCCTAACCCAGAAATACTAAAAATACTGGCAAGCGAAGGCATGGGGGCTGACTGCAGCAGCCTGGCTGAGCTCGCGATTGCCGAAATGTGCGGACTAAAGGCCGAGGATATTATGTTTAGCAGCAATAATACGCTGGATGAAGAGTTTGCGTATGCCGCTCGGCTAGGTGCAATCATTAACTTTGATGACGTTAGCCTGGTGGATCCCTATATTGAGCGGTACGGTGCGCCAAGTGTGGCCTGCTGCCGATTTAACCCTGGTGATCTTGAATTTGGCGGACTAAACGAATCGCTTATCGGCTCCCCGAAAGAAGCAAAATACGGTATGCCTGTTGAGGATATGATCGAGAGCTACCGCAGGCTGAAAGCGGCAGGCGTAACGAAATTCGGCATTCATACTATGCTGTTATCGAATGAGCTCGACTGGCACCACCATGAAGTGATTGCGAGCGCGATGTTTGATGCCGCCAAGCGGGTGGCGAACGAGGTGGATATTGAATTTAGCTTTATTAACCTTGGTGGTGGAATAGGCGTGCCGTACCGCCCCGTCGAACACGAATTTGAACTAGAAGCCTTTGCTGAAGCTTTAGTCAAGCTTTACCAAACTGCTGATATGGCGTCCATTGGCGCGCCTAGCTTGGTGATGGAAAACGGTCGCTATAGTACGGCCGATGCCGGCTATCTGGTAACGACCGCTGTAAATCAAAAGCATACGCACAAAACGTACATAGGCGTCGACGCCAGTATGAGCGACCTGATGCGCCCTGGCATGTATGATGCTTACCATCACATTACCGTGCTCGGTAAAGAGGATGAGCCGGCAACCGATGAAGTGGATATAACCGGCAGCCTGTGCGAAAACAACGATAAATTCGCCATTAACCGCAGCCTGCCGTCTATTGCTATGGGTGATATAGTAGTTATTCACACCACTGGTGCGCACGGCCACGCCATGGGCTTTCAATATAATGGCAAGCTGCGCCATGCGGAACTGCTGCTAGACCCTGGCGGCGATGTACGGCTGATCCGCCGCGCCGAAACGCTCGAAGATTACTTTGCAACCCTAACCACAAAAGGAGACTACCATGTACCAACCAACTGATCTTAAAAAAGGCACCGTCTGCCAAATCGATGGCCAGCCCTATCGCGTGATTGAATACGGCCAAAAAGTGATGGGCCGAGGCGGTTCAATCGTGAATGTGAAGCTAAAGAACCTGATTACCGGCGCGGTGATACCAAAGACATTTAAGGGTCAGGACAAAATCGAAACTGCCGAAGTGAGCAACCAGACGGTACAATACCTGTACAACGACGGCACTACTTACTTCTTTATGAACCCCGAATCGTTCGAGCAGTTCGAATTGCCTGCTGATTTAGTCGACGAAGCCCGCGGCTTCTTGAAAGAAGGCGAGAACCTTACTTTGCAGTTCTTCGGCGAGCGCGTGATAAACGTGGAGCTGCCAAAAAATATCTACCTTGAGGTTACCTATGCTGAAGATGTCGTAAAGGGTGACACCACCAGTAGCGTGCTAAAGGATGCTACGCTTGAAACGGGCGTGACGGTAAAAGTGCCGGCATTCATCAAGGTAGGTGATATCATTTCTGTCGATACCTCTACTGGCGAATATCGCGAACGAAAGAAATAGCAGGTGAAGCAGCGCCTTGACCAATTACTGGTTGCACGCGGACTAGTGGCAACGCGTTCACAAGCCGAAAGCTGGATAAAGCTCGGTAAGGTGACGGTGGCTGGCAAGGTAATTGCCAAGCCAGGATTTTTTGCCGATGAAACGGCCGATGTAGCCCTAACGGCGACCGAGCGGTACGTTAGTAGGGCGGGGCTGAAGCTCGCCAGCGTGGCTGTAAAGTTTGGTATTGATTTTACGGGCAAAATTGTGCTGGATGTCGGGTCATCTACCGGTGGCTTTACTGATTATGCGTTGCAGCATGGCGCGGCCAGAGTATATGCAGTAGATGTGGGCACCGACCAGCTGCACCCGAGTTTGCGCGGCGACGTGCGCATAGAATTGCATGAAAAGACGGATATTCGTGACTTTATTCCCGCTGCTACTCCCGACATCGTGGCGATAGACGTATCGTTTATTAGCCTGCGCCAAATTTTACCCCATGTGGCCAGTATAGCGGGCCCTGGTACGCTCATTTATGCCATGGTCAAGCCGCAATTCGAGGCTTCGCGCCAGCAGATTACCTCTAGTGGGGTGATCAAAAACGATAGCGTACGCCGTACAATTTTGAAAGACTTTGAGCTATGGGCGAAAAGCTACTTTGTTGTGCAGGCTAAAGCTGATAGTGAAGTGAAGGGTGCACGTGGCAATCAAGAGCGATTTTACTGCTTGAAAACATTTACAAAGCTGCCATAACGTGCTATTGTATTAGTAATCTGTCAGATACAGAGGTGTTACGCTTGGCCAGGTTGTTAAATCGCCTGGCGGGCGAGTTAACAATTTGGTTATCCGTAACAATAAGCAACCAGAGAAAGGGGGTGGAGGCATGAGTGCCTTCACCAAGCCGTCCGGGAACAAGCCCGGAATTCTCACCAAGGTCGGCCTGGCCTTGGTGACCTTCGGCATGGCGTTCGGCGTTCCGCTGGCCGTCGTGACCAACGCGTCCGCCAAGACGCCCGACCCGACCGATTCGCCCTCGGCGTCGCAGCCGGCCAAGCCTGCGGCTTCGCCGACCGATGAGCCGGCGGACGAGCCCAAGGCGAAGTCGAAGCCGAGTGAATCGGCCACCACACCGCCCGATTCGGGCGACAAGGACGGCAAGGGTAAGAAGCCCAAGCCGACCAAGAGCCCGACTGCCTCGCCGACGACTTCGCCGGACCCCGAGCCCAGCGAGTCGGCATCGACGTCGCCGGACCCGGCTCCCAAGCCAAGCGAGAGCGAATCGGCGCCGGCTCCCGAGCCGTCGACCTCAGCTTCCGCTCCGGCTCCTGAGCCCAGCACCTCGACGTCCGCGCCGGCTCCGCAGCCCAGCAGTTCGAGTTCGGCACCCCAGCCGAGCACCTCGGCATCCGCGCCGGCCATCACTCACCTGCCGATCCCGGCCAGGCCGGCCGTCACGTGGCGCTGCGGCCCTGATGGGGTAGAGTACCCCGAGTGGGTCTACCCTGATGAGATCGAAGGGGTTGTCATTGCGACATACCATTATGATGAAGAAGGGAACGATTTGCCGGACGAGCGTCCGGCAATCGGGTTCGACATCATCGACCAGTCGGGCTACACCGAATGGGAGGGAGGGGGTACCAAGAGGATTTGGTACTACCTGCCCCCGGATCGGACGTGCGGCACCACGTCACCGAGCCCGACGACTTCGCCGACCAGCTCGCCCACGGTGAGCCCGACGACGTCGCCGACTCAGTCGCCGACCAGCAGTCCGTCCCCGACGGATTCGCCCACGGCAACTCCCACTCATTCTCCGACCGCCTCTCCGACGACGTCGCCGACTCAGTCGCCGACCAGCAGTCCGTCCCCGACGGCTTCTCCGACGGCGAAGCCGACCACCCCCACCAAGCCGAACAAGCCCGGTGACAAGGGTGGTAAGAAGGACGACAAGGGGAAGGGTGGCACCCGCGGTGCCGGTGCCAAGACCGGTGGGGCTGAGCCCCTGGTGACCGTGCAGATGGTCCACGAGTTCGACCTCGGCACGACCTTGGGCGGTGTTGGTCTGGTGACGGCCGCTGTCGCCACCATCCTGGCGGCACGGAGGCGCAACGGGTAACCAAACCCCAACCCAGGGGCTCCACGGGTACGCAGCCAGCGTATCTGTGGAGCCCCTATTTACTTTTTATAATATTTATGGTATAATGGAAGGGTAGATTGAATCGTTCTTTTGAAGGAGA
>JBLMYW010000035.1:0-5654 GCA_050258515.1 Acidobacteriota bacterium
CGGCGCTTTTATCACGCCTCCCAGCATTGATTTGTATAGATGTATTGTAACAGATTATGCTAGTCGTGTCTAGGTGCTAAATGAAAAGCCGGCAGCCTCCGAGTGAACGGAGGGCTGCCGGTTTGGTCACCAGGCCGACTTATCCCAGCTGGCCGGGGTGCGGCCACGCGGGTGCGACAGCTGGTCGGGGTCGACGCGCCCGGCCAGGTCGAGCCGCCATTGCCGGCGCTCAGCACGGCGCAACCTGTGATTGCAGGCCTTGTCGACGCTCCGACCCGCCTTGTCGCGGGGCGAGCCGTCACGCCGCTTGTTGCGGGCGGTGCTGTCGGCCACGCGCCGCTTCTTCGTCAGCGGCTTCCACTCCCAGTCGGCTCCCAGCGCATCGTAGATGCGCTCGTCAAGCGACTCGGGGTCGGGTGCTGCGAAGTCATCGAAGTAGCCAAGGTCGTCTGGCCTGTCCCATCCGTAGCAGTCGTAGAACAGCCCGCAGAGCTGCTCGTCGCGCCGTTCGTATGCATAGCGGATGTCGCCCCACACTGCCTCCTCGTCGTAGGTGCGGTTCCAGCGGACGAAATCTCTCAGCTCTTCAGTGCTGTAGTAGGTGTCGTCCTCGTGGCCGATGTTCAGCTCGCGGTGCAACCAGCACCGCTCGATCTCCTCTTCGTGGCTGAGGCGCAGGGGCTCTGCGCACCCGTAATCATACAGCTGATCGCTATCGTCGAACAGCCAGCTGCCGAACTCGGTTGACGGGCGGGGCTTGCGCCCCTTTGAGGTATTGCTGCTCATGTGCGAGTCACCTTTCTTATGGATTGTGACCTTATATTCCTATTATAGCACATTATGTAAAAATAATCAATATATTTCACTACTTTTCCAGCATATTGCTGCTCCATTTCCTCTGTTGCCCCCACCCATAGCGTACCAGCTATTGACATAAGCACTATGCTTTGATACTATGATACTTGTGTTTTTTGAAACCCGGCCTTATTTACGGAATGTTTCAACCACAAAATCCACGTGTATTTTGACTATCAACCTATCCGTGGGGGTATAAATTAGGAGATGAAATGAAATCTATTACGATGGCGGTAGCAATCGCCGTTATTAGCGCTGCCCTCGCAGCTAGCGTATCTGGCAATACATATGCCGTTGAAGCGCCGGCTAAGAGCCAAGAGCAAACCAAAAAAGAAGCTAAAAAGCCGGAACCAAAAGTAGTAGAAGTGCAGCCTGGCGATACGCTTACGAGCATTGCTGAGGCAAATGGTGTGGATTGGCCGCGGCTATTTAATGCTAACGAACATATCGGAAACCCTGATAACATACATCCCGGCGATAAAATCACAATCCCGGCAGCCGATGCCGAACTGCCTGACCGCGTATCAGCTATAGTAGCCGCACAGCAGGTAGTAGCCCAAACTGCCACTACGTATACAACCCGCAGCTACTCGGCTGCTCCGGTAAATAGCAGTAGCTACTATGTGGGTAACGGCATGTGGTGCACCGACTACGTACAAAGCAAGCGCGGTGATGTTGGCGGCTACGGCAATGCCGGCTACGGCTGGATGAGCAAGGCGCAGGCCCAGGGCAAGGCTACTGGCACTACCCCGCAGGCAGGCGCCGTGGCGGTTATGAACGGCCATGTAGCATATGTAGAATCCGTAAACGGTGATGGCAGCTACGTCGTAAGCGAGATGGGCTGGAACTACAAGGCCGGTAATTATAATAAGCGCACAGTAAGTCCTGGTACTTTTGGCGGATTTATTTACTAAGGCTCATTTACGGATACTAGGATACTCTTGTAAAAGAGAGTGTCCTAGTATCGCGTCGTAGGGTGGACTTATTTTGGTCACGCAAAAGCGAAGAGTTTTGAACTGTACATTATCAGCCCTGAGCCAGTGAGTAGTTTATTCGCCTTGTGGCTTAACTAGCATTGCTTCGGCGAGTATATTTACTACACCGTCAGCACAGAACTCAAGCATGAGAGTACCCTGTCCATGGCGGTCAGACGATAGCACCTCAGAATAAGGGTAGACTTGAACATCAGCTTCATCAAGCCTAGTTTGCACCGTTAAGGTAAGAAGCCTCGTAATTAATTCGTCCTTGGGATTCATAGCATACTTAGCAGCAGGGTCTTGCGTCCATTCTCCTGGCGTCATAACAACCGCTCTAACATTAGAAGCACCGTCTGTTGCTAAACGATCCGTTGCTTCGGCGAGCATACTTGCGCCTAGTTGATGATTAGTAGGATTGTAGTGCTGTACATACCCCCTATGAGTACCGTCAGGCAGTTCGGCAGCAATAGCAACGGCAGTACAGCCACCAAGTCCGAATGTTGCAATACGCTTTTCTTCGCCCCTGGCTACGGCGATGTCGCCTCGTTGATCCATGTCAACAATCGTTGTACCGCGTCCTTTTTCAATCTCATAAAAGCTAGGGCGATGATAAGAGGTTTCCATTTGGATCAGGCCATCACCAAGAGCAGAACGTCCAAATTTTTGAGCATAGTCAGTCGCAATAGGGCTGCGTAACTTCTCAAATGCGGATGAGTCTAGCTTTGGTCTGGGAATACCTAACATAGTACACATTGTATCATATTTATCATTTTTTGTCCATAGTTGCTAATCTCCGTATTTTTTCAAGATCCATATAAAATACACCTCTGTTGAGGTGTATTTTATATGGTCGGGATGACAAGATTTGGTGGAGGTGAACGAAGCGAGATGCGAGCTGGCTCGTAATCTCGCAAGGAGCCGGAAGAGCGCAGCGATACTTGCGACCACATAAGCGTAGTAATTTTATTGGTCGGGGTTGCCGGATTTGAACCGACGACCTCGCCACCCCCAGCGGCGCGCGCTACCAACTGCGCTAAACCCCGTCCAATAAAATTGCTACACCAGCCGCGCGGTCACGTTTCTCTGGCCAACCGGATTTCGCGATTGCAAGCACGGCTTGCATCGGAAAGTCCGTTTCCGAATTGCCACTGGCAATTCTCACTACCAACTGCGCTAAACCCCGTCCGATAGACTTATTACACCGGCCATGCATGCTTGCTAACCGAGCTGGCTCAATAGTATTAGTATAGCACGGGTTCCCTTTTACTGTGACTGAACTATTGTTCTTGCTCTGGTGCAGACTTGGCATTAGCAATGCGCCAGGTAGCCTCATCGGTCGGTCGCCCATCTAGCTGATTCATTTCAATGATGAGGCGAGCGATATCAACATCAGCGCCAGAGACGCGCAGTACCTTATCTTTCGCGGCTTCTGTGGTACGTGCAGGCCTAGCATTGGCGATTCGCAGTGTGGCTTCATCACTTGGACGACCCTCGATCCTATCTATTTCGATAATAAGTCGCGCCGTGTCTACATCCACCTCGGTTACGTAAAGTGTTTTTTCTGTTACTTCTGGTTGTTCGGCTGGGCGGTATTCCATCAGGATTTCCTCGGTTGTTATGTACCCTGACTATATTACAATAAATATTTTTGTCAAATACGAAAAACGCCTCCGAGCGATGTATTCGGGGGCTTTTTCGTCCTTCTGGCGGTACAGCTTAGCTTACGGACAGCAATGTCCACGCACTACCTGTTTGGCGCAGGCAAAAACTTTGGCTGCCATCACTCATAGTGACGGTGCTCATGATGTTTTCGCCCCTACGACTTACCACGCGGATACCGCGGTCGATAAACTGGTAGGTGCGCCCCGCCCATTCCATGCGCTTAGGGATTGGCTGCATATCGCGGCCAAACGCCATTGCGGTTACTGCAACAGGACTGTTGATTGAATTTTTCATAGCATACTCTCCTATGGATTACGTTTTTATAAGTGGTGGAGTATGAACGACAAAGCCGCTGGCCTGCCCCACTTAACAGTAGTACAGCGTATGCTTGAAGTCGTGATTTCGGAGGTTCACTACCCATGTAGCGAGCCCGAGTAGCAAAGTACGGTTTGGGAGTGGAAACCTACAGGTAGGAGTACGCCCATAACCTGTACTTAGTATAGGCGTTTTGTGCAGCAATGGGTAGTCTAGTAATTTTCGCGGAAATAGCGTGAAAAGAATGCAAAAAAGCAACTGCTATGGGCTAACTGTAGTCGCCGCCGCTTATGCCGTAGTATTGCTCGAGGGTCTGAATGCCTTTGGCTTTCATATCCCCCGCGATTGCTGCACCCACATAGCGCCAGTGCCATGCCTCGGGGCTATAGCCCGTAATACTGGTAAGTCCAGGCGGGTAGCGCTCGATAAAGCCGTACGTATGGGCATTGGCTTGGAGCCAAAGGTGCGCGGGCTTGCCCCGGAAGCATTCCAGTGCGCAGCCACCTACTTTTACATCGGCAGCAAGGCCAGTTTGGTGTTCGCTATAGCCCGGGCGCGCACTGACGGTATCGGCGGCGGCCTGGCTGCCGTTAACGGCTACCCAGTGATTATATACTGTCACCTGGTTTGCATAGCTACGGTAGGCGCTCGACAGCTCAAACCCTACCCCGGCGGCAGCTGCGGCGTTCATCATAGCAATCATTTGATTAGCTGCTTCGGCACGCATCGGGTACCCGCCGACACTAGCCAGGTCGCCCGGTGCCCAATCGAGCGGGCTGAAGCAGTGCTTTTTATTTATGACCGTGGTGATACCCGCAGGGCTTGCTACGCCGCAGTTTGCGGGTGCCGCTAGCGTCCCAGCCGGCTTGGCTGCCGCTTCGGCTTTGCGTTTTGCCTCCTCCTCGGCCGCTTTCTTTTTAGCTTCCTCTTCTGCTCTTTTGGCGCGCTCTATTTTTTCTTGCTTTAGGCGTTTGATAGTAGCATCGATTGCCGCCATCTGCTTGCTGTGCTCTTCAGCGCGATGCTTGGTGTCGCTGATGTCTTTTTGTTGCATGTAGTAGAGTATGCCGCCATCGAGCAACAGTAGTACTGGGATAATCGTTAGTAGGAGCCAGTGCCGGCGAAAAAAGTTCGGTTTGTTGGTGTCTTCGCGTTGTTGAGGTAGGCGGTTTTCCACGGATTTGCGCATAGGTATAGTATACCATTTTAAAAAATATACCCCCTACGCACCGCGCTACGGTGTATAGGGGGTGAGAGGGCGACCTACGTCGACGTGAGTGTGAACTCGTCGCCGAATTCTTGCTGGACACCACGAGCGTACAGCATGGCCAGCGGAGCAACCTGACGGTTGGCGATAAGTAGCTCGACCAAGCGTCGGCTTGCGCTACGCAGCGTGATCGGGCTGTGGCTGGTTAGCCGATACAGCTCGCGGCGTTCTGCACGTGCGAGCAGGTCTTGAGCGGTAAGAATGTCTCCATACCCGAGGCGTCGGAACTTGAGTATCTGGCCCTTGCTACGGATGGAGAGCTCCGCCCCGAGCGTCTGCTCGTTGACAAACTGCCGCATGAGCCGGCCTTCATCGTCCACCAGCATCTGCTTTACCAGGCGCTGCCATGAGTTATTGCCCATCATGGCTTCCCTTCTATCGTACCATGCAAGATTCGCATGGTAATATAGAAACTATACCATATTATGTAACACAAAACAATTATCTACCTAACAAAAATAGTAAGACAGCTACTCTCAAATTGGCGAACTAAAATAGCCTCAGTCTATGAGGCTATTTTAACCGGGTAGAGTAGCAAATTAGTCGACTACTTCAACACCCATGCTACGGGCGGTGCC
>JBLMYW010000036.1:0-12787 GCA_050258515.1 Acidobacteriota bacterium
ACGCGTGAGATGATGGTTGCCGGCAATTTCTCTACATCAGTGGTAGCAAGGATGAACACCACATGTTCTGGCGGTTCCTCAAGTGTTTTTAATAGCGCATTAAATGCCGATTTAGACAGCATGTGTACTTCGTCGATAATATAAATCTTCTTTTTAGCGATACTTGGTGCTACCATTACCTTTTCGCGTAGGTCGCGAATATCCTCGACGCTATTATTGCTGGCGGCGTCAATTTCGATAATATCCAGGTGGGTTGCATCTTCGCTGTAGGGTAGTTCGTTAATTTCGTGCGCTAAAATGCGTGCGATGGATGTTTTACCTACGCCGCGCGGCCCGGTGAGCAGGTACGCATGCGCGACATTGCCACTGGCAATAGCGCGCTTTAGTAGCGCGGTAATATGCTCCTGCCCAACGATTTCGTCGAGCGAGCGCGAACGATATTTGCGATATAACGCCTTCCCCATCTGTACCTCTATTGTACCACTGTTTTATGCGGTGACGGCACCTGGAGTGTTGTAGTTTTGCAAGTAGCAGCTGGCACACATGCTTTGGTAACGCACGTGTTCATCGTTATCTATCATTACAATTGGTTCGCCCACGTGGAATGTGTCGTCGACAAAGCGCCCGTTAAATTCTGCTTGGCTGCCGCAGGGGCACATGGTAATCATCTTTTCCACGTTGTCAGCCAGTTCAAACATGCGCCTACTTCCGTCAAAAAGTTCGCGCTGAATATTGCCGCGGATGCCGAATGCTACTACTGATGTATTGTCTATTTTTGCAATACGCTCTAAATCATCGACCTGCTCTGGTGTCATAAAGTTCACTTCGTCTACCAGTACGCAGGCAATCGCTCGGTTGCCAATGAACTGGTGATATGCTTCATACACATTTGTTTCCGGAGTGGTGGCAATATCCACCTGCCACTCCAGACCGGCACGTGAGGTGGTGAAGCCATGCTTACGCATCGCGATCTCAGGCATGATGGTTACGACGTCAAGCCCATTTTCGGTATAGTTGTAGGCCGTTTTTATCAGCGTATCGCTTTTGCCGCAGTTCATTGCGCCATAGCGAAAATTTAGTTTTGCCATATTTTCCCCTATTGATACTTCAATCGTCCGTTTACCGTAGTATACCATGAAAAGAGGCCACCAGCGAGGTGGCCTCTAGCTGGTGACCGTTGTTTTATCCCTGTAGGACGATGGCAAGGATGATGAGTCCAAGGCCAATCGCCAGGATTACGCCGACGTAGTACAGCAGTCCGACGACCAGGGTGAATGCGTAGCTAGTGCCGATAATTATCATGGCGATAGCCAGGGTGATCAGTGCCACTCCCGCCAACCCAAAGAAAAACCGCTTCACAGTGTAACCTTCCTACTCGGTGGTGTACGCTTTGTACATTAGTAATCATATACTATAATTTATAAAAATGCAAATAAAACAACGGCAGATGCCGTTGTTTTATCGTCGCGAGCACTAATCGCTTACAGGGCTGCTTCTACGGCGGCCCAGGTAGCCTCTGGATTGTCTTCCGGTACGATAATGGTTACTTGGTCACCAATGTTGATACGGAAGTACGTAACGCTCGCAAGTAGTATGCGGAACTCGCGGCCTTGAGCTTCTACGTAGTAGGCACCATCGTGCTGTACGAGCGTGCCGATAATTTGTTTACGCGGCACGGGGTTAATTTGCTTATAAATAAACCCGCCATCGTCGGCAATAGTGAGCTTCAATATATCACCCTCGACCAGCTTCGATTTAGAGGCATAGTTAGCGGGTACTGGGTAGTTTTTGCCATCTGGCCCCACCATCGTTTGGCCATCAAATACACCTTCAATCACCTTGCCGCTTACTTCTTCACGACTATTGGTTGGTGTAACGACATGGCCATCATCGCCAAGTATGCTCATTAGTAATTCTTTTGCCGCGGCCAAATTTGTTTCAGCCTCGGTAATCAGCGACCTGAGTCGCTTCACTTGCTTTTCTGGTAATTCAGACATATATTCTCGCAGTCCTTGTCTGTTTTTTGTAGTATTACCCCTATTATATACCGCGCCGGGGGTAATAAGTCAAGCCCGAAATGTATCCACAGGCTTTTAAGCGGTGGCGCGAAAAACGTTGTAAAAAATGTGAAGAGCCCCGGCGAGCGCTGTTCCGGTGATGGAACAAGCGCCCGCTCGGGGCTCGGGCTGGGTTACCGCAGACCGCGGTTGCTGCGGCCGGGTGTGCCCACTCGTATGACGCGTCCGTTGATGTAGCGGACGTCCGGGTCATCGCCGGACAGACCGCCCGGGTTGCGCAGCTCGCCGATGCTGAGCATCGTGGGCCGGGCCGGGCGAGTTGCCACGATCTCCTCGAAGCTGGCTGGCATCGAGGCCGCGACCTCGGCCATCATGTCGATGAGCTCGTCGTCACTGAGGCTAGTGGCCTCGCGCCGCCGGTTGGTGGTGTTGACGGCCTTGACGAGGCCGGTGTAATTGTGAGCCATTTGTAACTCCTTCGTTGGGTGTTGGGGATGGCTTACTATTTCATTATAGCACTTTATTGATATAAAGTCAATACCCCATACTTTCATAAAGAGCCAATACTTGACAAAATGCTTATGTTCGTGGTATAATGATTATTTACTAATGGGAATCGAAATCCGCCATGCCATCCCCGATGATGCCGAAGCCATCCATCGCCTGACATCGAATTATCAGGCGCGGGTGCGCGGTGGAAAGCGAGCGGAGCAGGCAGCCGGTATGGCGTCGGTAGATCAATTACGGCATCGGATTGAGCGCTCGGCATCTAAGATGCAGCGCATGGTTGCCCTGGGAGATCGTGCCAGGCTGCTGGCCGTGCTACAGGCGGGTAGCTGGAATACTGATCGCGAAAATGAATTTGCAAGTACCCGCTGGCGTCGCTTTTTGAATGGCCTTAAAGCCGAATGGCCCGACCACTGGGGGTTGTATAGCCTGGCTGTGCAAGACGGGCTTACTCATAGCCACCCTGCAGTGCGCAGTCTCGTGGCCGAAAGCCGCGTGTTTGCCCTTAAGCCTGGCGAAAGCCTGTACGCTCCGTTGGCTATTACCTCTGACGGCATAGCGCTTGACCCCTCTTACCAAACATTGCTAGCCCAAAATGGTATGCGCCCAACTGATCGTACTGGCATGGCTACCGTGCCAGGCCTGATCAGCTCCCCCTACTATGCTCGCCTGATGGAAAAGCATCGCAGCTACTAAAAATACCCCTAACACTAGGGGTATTTTTATATAACAAATGTGGTCGATTACGGGTAGCAGTATTAGGCTACTTCTGCGGTTGCACCAGCTTCTTCTAGTGCTTTCTTTGCAGCTTCAGCGTCGTCCTTAGACACCTTTTCCTTGATTGGGCTTGGGGCGTTGTCTACAAGTGCTTTAGCTTCGCCAAGACCTAGGCCAGTTAGTTCCTTAACAGCCTTGATCACAGCAACTTTCTGAGCACCCGCATCCTTTAGGGTTACGGTGAACTCAGTCTTTTCGTCGGCAGCGTCAGCAGCTGGGCCTGCAGCAGGGCCGGCAACAGCAACTGCGGCAGCAGCTGGCTCAATGCCGTATTCGTCCTTCAGGACGTTCTTTAGTTCGTTTACTTCAAGTACGGTAAGCTTAGTTAGCTCTTCCGCAAGTTTCTTTACGTCAGCCATGATTGACTCCTTATAATTATTCGTTAAAAATAGTTGATTGCTTTGGTTAGGCTGTAGCCTTCTCGCCAATGCCATCTAGCAATGCATGGAGATTGCCAGAAAGTGCGTTGGTTGTGTCGTGAACTGGTGAAAGCAGTTGTGCCACCACTTCGGCGATAAGCTGGTGCTTGCTGGGTAGCCCTGCAAGTGCTTTTACGTCGGCAGCATTTTGTGCAAGGCCTTCGCCGCTGAAGCCGGCCACAAGCTCGAGTGTTGGGTGAGTTTTTGCAAATTCATCCAAGACTTTGGCTGGTGCAACTTCGTCGTCGGCGCTGAATGCGTAGAGCAGCTGACCCAAAAGTGCTGATGTATCAGCTTCTTTGTAGGTATCGCTCTCGCCCATTGCTACGCGTACCAGGCGGTTTTTTACCACCTTGATGGTTACGCCTGCCGCGCGAGCTGCCTTGCGTAGCTCCTGGATATCAGCAACGCTGAGCCCTTGGTACTTCGCAACGGCCGTGCCCTTTGCGCCGGCAAATAGTTCTGCTAGTTCACTTACCAAAGCCTGTTTCTTATCTTTGCTAATAGCCATAGATAAAACCTTTCCTTGGTCAAACTCTGTATTTGGCACATTTCGCGCGTAAATCTGCGTTACTCGTTCACGGTATGTAAAATACCGCTCACTCCGTTACTCGATTTCCATCACGAACTGCACTCAAATCCAAAGTTTGTTAGTTTGAGTTGTGTTGTTATGCGACCACATTGTTAATGACCGACATACGTATTGACGTAGGAAAAAGAGTGTATTCCCTCGGTAGCATGATTAAGTGATTGCTCACCGCTACTGTCTTTGGTAATGTCTAGGGGTAATTATAGCAAATGAGCGTCGATTCGTCAACGGTTTTCAGCGTGGGCGTAAATTTCACGTAGTAATTCTTCGGCACGCTGGCGGCTTTGCTGGGTAAGGCCGTTGATACCCAAGAACTTTACCCGGCTATTCATTTGGGCTACGGCCTCGGCCTCTTCGGGTGTGGCGTTGCGTCCGGTTAGTCTGTAAAAGGCGTGATTGGGTGTACCAATGCGTGCCGCCACTCTATCCTCAGCTCGGTTAGTCTGTAATTCGCCACAGATACCTCGTTGGCCTTCGAAGGCAAGCTTGGCAACCTGATAGTCGCCATCACACGTAACATGCACGTCGGCGTAGTTACGCAGCTGGCTGATACCACTATAGCCCATGCCTCTAGCGACATCATGAACAAATGTAGCTCCACCACGCACGTGCACTGGCGTATTACGCTTTGGCGATGAGCGCAGGCTAAGGTGTTCGTTGTCAATTATTTTCTCGAGCGTGTTGGCTATCACCTGGCCTGACTGGTAGGCATTTTCTGTGATAGTAGTAATTCCAATAATGTCAGTCAAGTTATCGAACGACTGTAGTTTGTATAATTTTTCGGCGATACGGCCTAGTGATTTCACTCGCCAAACGGTTCGCAGCTTTTCGGGGCCAGTTTCGCCCTCACCAATCATGATGCCGTGGCTTTCGCCATGCTTTAGTGGCTGTTTATGGCTGCTATATCCCCGTATAGTGGTTAATATATCATGAATTGTTTCATCAACTATATTCGGGTCGGTTAAATTTTGTAGCTGTAGCCGTGCTTGGTCGATGTATTTTTGCTGGCCTAATTTATCTAGGCGCATCAGCCCTAGTTGGCTTTGTTGTGCCATAGCCATGCCGTCAAAGCCGATAATTTCGCTCATGGGGGCATGAAACGATTCAGCGCTACGCGCCCATTGCAGGGCATCGGCGTAGTTGCTGGCGTTGTGCGATAAAAACCAGCGTAGCAGGCTAGCATTGGCAATCAGTTCTGATTCAATGTTAGCGCCTAATTCGGTGCGCACAGGTAACAAATCACGTGGTGTTGCGCCCACCGGAGCTTGTGCCCATGGCTGGTCACTTGCAGGATATAGCCTTTCTATCAGATTTTTCTGATAGTCATCAATAACTATTTGGTCGGCCGCAAGGCCGAGGGCAAACAGCATATCCTCGTACGATTGGTTGCTGGTGGTAACGTAAATGTGCAATGCGTCGAGCGCGTGGTCGCGTAGTGCTAAGTCGCGAGTCGCCTTTACTAGCGGCGCTAGCATGGCGCCGTCATAGGCCTGTGGGGTTAGGCGCCGGCTACAAAAATCTGACATCAGTATGTTGGTGGTTTTAATGGCCAGCTGCTGCTCGGTTGATGCTTGTTCGCTAATTTTTGTGCTGTGCAAAAAATGCCCCACGGCATTGCGAACAGCTTCCGGTGCAATCGGAAAGTGTTCGCCTAAAAAACTAGAGGCTGGCCTATCGGCTCGCCCCACCTCATGATTGTGTGTCATCGGTTATAATTATAACAGATTAGGCGAACATACGCTAGTCGTTCGTAGCGCATACGTAGGGCTATATGCCGAAAATAGTACGAATTTCGGTTTTGATATCATCGATTGGGCGCATGCGTTGATTTTTATAGTCGTACACCTCGATTGCAACGGCAAAGTCCGGGTACAACTCGGCAATTTCACGGTAATTACGGTTAGCAAGTGTCAAGTGGTCGGCATCTCTTTCGTGAATGTCGCGTTTATCCGTAGTGTAGCTGCGAGCAGTCTTTTTATCAACATTTGCCTGCGCGACATCTGTCGGCACGAGCAGGATGATGTTTTTGTCAGGTTTTGGTAGTCGTAGGTCGCCAAATTCAATCTCAAGACTGTCCTGATAAAAAGCGTGACGCTCGGCGGTGTCTATGATTTTTGTGCCCTGATGCGCGAGATTTGAAAGCACGTAGCGGTCTGAAATCGCGATGCCATCTGGGTGCTTGGCTAGCCATTGCTCCAGGTCGTATTTGGCCGCAACACGGTCAAGGGCGAAAGCAGTCGAGGCAAGCTGGGGCGCAACGTCGTTTGCTGCGCCGAATTCGCCGCGCAGGTATTGCTCTACAATTTTTGCCGACCGATGGCCGTAGCGCGGGAATGTTAGCGCAAGCACATCGCGGCCTTCGGATTGCAGCTGTTTCATGAGTTGAGCTGTTTGCGTTCCCTTGCCTGACCCATCACCACCTTCTATTGCGAAAAACTTTCCTCGTGACACCATTACAACAAACCTTTTGGCAAACCCTCTATCGCCACGGGTTTTTGCCGCTTGTCTTTATACGCCCGTGGTAGCATTTGCTCTGGGCTCCAGGTGCGTATTAGCTCGTCTAAATTGCTGGTGTGCTGGTATTTGCCGCTCATGCCGCCGCGGCCGTCGCTGTAGTCGCCGTCTACCGGCCCAGTGGTGTGGAATATTAGCTGGCCAATCCGCTCGCCCACTGGCAGTACCACGCTTTCGTGCTTGTTCAGGTTGTAAATTTCGAGTGTAATGCGGTTAATATAACCTGGGTCTACCCAGCCGGCGTCAAAGCACACTGCCACGCCGTTGCGGCCCCAGCTGCTGCGGCTTTTTACCTCGCAGGCGCCGCCGTGGGCGCGAATACCGACAAATTCGTGGGTGTGGGCCAAGATGCGTTCGCCGGGGCGTAGCACAATAATTGGGTGGTCGAGCGGGATGTTATCAAATGGTTTTAGGCCGTTTTTATCGCACCACTCTTTGTGTGGGATGGCAGCCAGCGGCCCCTTAAAGTAGCGAGCGACATCGCTTTCATCAAACGGATTATATACGCCGCTATGCTCGGCTTGGTCTTCTTGCTTGTAAAAATAATGCCCCAGCGTGAAATCTAGGCTGGCCTCGCTCACGTGCCGCGGATTAAACGGCACACAAACAATTGTGCCATCATTTATAGCTGCCGTAATTTGTGTGTTGCTGTATACCCCCATACTTACCCTATTTTATCACAAGCCGACCGGCCGGGTAATTGGATTAGCGACTGGCTGGCCCTGGGCGCGAGCAATAATTTCGCTGCTGCCGTACGGTTGGCCGGTTTGTGGGTTGACGGCGTAGCCGGTTTGGTCGTCGATGACGGCTGGGTTCAGCCCCAGTTCGCGGGCTTCGTCTACTGTGCGGCTGTGCTCGCCAAATACTATAAAGGTGTCTAGCAGCCCCTGGCGGTTTAGAAAATCGGCCAGTGTCAGCGAAGATTCTAGCGGCGTGCTCACGTGCAATGGGTCGCCCTCGACAGTCACTAGGTCGACGGTTTGGCGTAACTTGCCGGCCAACTGATAGTGGTAGCCGGCCAGGCGGCTAGCCCGGGCTTCCCATGGGTAAATTGGCCGTGGTACGCCGCCCTTGTGCGCTAGGCCAGATTTTTTAGCGGCGATTTTGCTGTCGGCATCCACCGTTACGGCCAGGTTGGCTACTTGGCTGGCGCTTGGGTCGGTTTGTAGCAGTGTTTGCAACTGGCTAGCCGTTAAATTAGCATTGTACTGGGCTAGCAATGCCGCCTGAACGCCCAAAAATTTGCAGTGGCGTAAGTACCACTCGTGGTTGTCGTGCGGCACATCAAACGCACCATCTACCAGCGCCACGTTGCCTAGGCTTTTTAGCCGCGTAAAGGCGGTTATAACTCGCGATTCAACACTTTCGGTTGTTTCTGGGTACAGTAGCCGGCTGGTATCGTGCATTGTGCCGCCAAATAAATCTATTACACCCTGCTTGGACATTTCTGACATATACTCTCCTATTTAGCCACCAAAATATGGGGCTTACGTATGTAAAATAGATATTTTTTGCGCGCCTTGCCAAAGCGCATAAAGTGCGTATGGTGGTGCAGGACCGAGCGCGTGATATTGTCTTGTGAGCGCGTGTATAGCGAGTAGCCCTTCTTTTCGTACGCGGCGCACACCTTTAACCACTCGGCCTGTTCTGCCCCCGTAAAGCTGGCTAGCGTATCGCGGTGCTTTTTAGGTAGCACCATCAAATGCTCTAGTACCTCGCAGCCATCCCAAACGCTGTACGGGAACTGATTTTTCACCACCAAAGTGTGTTGGTTGTCCTCAATTATCGCCTCGGGCTCGTGGGTTGGTATGGCGCAAAAAACACAATCTGGCAAATCTGTCCGTGCCAAATAATCCAAATACTTTTCCTGCCCAGCTACCCCGCGCGATACTGGCCCGGCCTGCCGTAGTCGTTTCCTTATCCCCATAACGCATCTCCTAGTATGGCACCACTTTGGCGCGCATGCAACATGCTACAATAAGAATATGAAAAGTATTGTTGTTGCATACGACCAGTAGCGCGGTATTGGCACGGCATGGATGAGAATCTAGCATTAGTAATTGGTGAGGGTCATAGTTTTAAATTAAGGAGGTAGTATGGCAGAGCAAAATAACTTAGTCACGAAGATTGATAGTGGCCTACTAAAACTGACCGACGAAGGCCGGGATGTAATGTCACCGCAGGTTACCAGTGTTGACAGTAATGTGTATGCTTTTACGCCCGACGCTGATCCGGTGACTGTGGCTGCGGCTATGGCTAGACTATCCCGTAATTCTAACGACTTGAGAACGATTATTGCGAGCGAATTCACTGGCAATGATAATGATGAAGCCGTACTTCGGCGCGTCGTCGCTCAGTACGGTGATGATTCGGTGAAACAACTATTGCCACTGGCTCTTGTGTACGAGGGGGTTTCAAATCTTGCTACAAAAGAGATCGAATGGGGGCGCCTGGCCGCTTACCTCGAGCAATCCACTCGATACCTTCGGTTTGATAAAAAAGACGAAAATGGTAGATATAGGTATGTTACGCCTGAAGACATTGGTGAAAATCGAGCATTCTATGAACAGAGTATGGATCAGATTTTTGACTGCTACTCAGGTCTCTATAGCGCGATGCTTGAGCATATTCGTACGAACTCTACAGTGCCCGAAGAGGAGCGTAATCCAGCATGGCGGCAAGCTACCCATGCCGCTGCATGTGACGCAATTCGCGGAATTTTACCAGCATCTACTAAGGCGACAGTTGGAGTGGTTGGCTCGGCCCAAGCGATCGAAAACATGGTTCTCCATTTACAAGCCCAAACTCTTAAAGAAATGCAAGATCTTGGTAGTAAGGCCTTAGAGGCTGTGCGTGCAGTTGCGCCCGTTTTTTTTGAGCGAACTGATAATCCGGCGCAAGGAGGGTTGATTAGTGATCACGCGTTCCAGACACAAGAAGCTTCACGTATCCTTGCTAATGAATTACTTGAAGACGTAGCGGAAGTTGATTTTGAGGGTGCGCGAGTTCTTATGACGAACCACTCTGGAAGTGAAGATGAGTTGGTAGAAAAAATCCTATTCGATAATAGTACAAGACCGACACAATCTATTAGACAAGCCGTTGCGAATATGTCAGATGCAGATAAAAGTAGAGTAATTGTTGCTTATATTGGCGAACGCTACAACCGTAGGGCGAAACCGGGGCGTGCTTTTGAGTTGCCTCACTATAGCTTTGAAGTGCAATGTGACTATGGGGCGTTCCGCGATATTCAGAGGCATCGAATGGTTGACGGATTTGATTGGCAGACCCTAAATCCTCATATTGGGTATGAGGTACCGCAGATCGTTGCAAGTGCTGGTTTGGAGCAAGAATACCGAAAAGCGTTTGAGATTAGTGAGCGCTTGTATGAGCGGCTTGCGCAGAATGGTGGCGAAGATCAAGCACAGTATGCAACATTATTTGGACATTTTATGCGCTTTGGGGTGACATTTAATGCGCGTTCGATGACCCACACAGCAGAGCTACGCACTACACCCCATGGCCACCCAAATTATCGGCGAGTATTTCAAGAAATGCATCAACAAATTGCCGATATCCACCCAAATATTGCCGCAGCAATGAAGTTTGTCAGTCAGTCCGAGGACGAAGAGCTCGCGCGACTAGGGGCGGAACGTAACCGAGCCGCCAAGTTAGCTCGTCTGGGCGTCGACTATACTGAGCAGATGATTGATGCCGAGTAAAAACTGAACGCACTGTAGTTGGCGGACGCAAGCTCTATCCTAGAGGAGGTTACGTGGCATATTCTTGATGTTTCCCCATGCTTCCCCCTTGTCTTATTCTCTATTGTAAGCCCAATGCGGCGGTGGTGCCAGGGGTATGTAGCCTAGCCGTGGACAGTTCTTAGTAGTATAAGAATATTGACAAACAATAAATTTTATGCTAAAATGAAAAGATGAATGTGCGTAATGGTAATGAGTTGCCCATGAATACCCTATTTTTTGACAATACCGTCGGTACTGTTACTGATGATGAACGTCGTCGTGTACTCAAAAGGGGCACGTATACGGATAGTGGTCTTAACGGCGAGCAACAGGTGACTATCGGCCCCTCATGCGTGGAGCTCTACCCACTTCTGGCGGCGGACGACTATCCATACAATACGGAGTCACCCTTGGCTACATTGGAGCTACGCGAAATGATGGCCTCTACTACCCTGGCGGTGCTTAATGATGCTGAAAAGTATACGACAATTGTCGGTGAAGATACGAGCGGTCGTATACCCGCATTGGTCATCGGCAAAGCGGTTAATATTGTCCGGCAGCGCAGTGGTCTGCCTAAAGCGCGGCGTCTATTTATATCCGGGGCTATAGACAATGATCAAGTTCCGGGCTTTGCGGCCGAAGCAGCTGACAAAGCTACTTTATTAATAACCGAATATATCGTCAGCGGTGGGTCGGCCCGAAAAGCACTTGGTGGTCTAGCTCGGGCTGGTTTTGAGCATAGCAGCGTTGCGACGCTTGATCGCTACGAGTGGGGCAATCACCATATACCCGTCGTGGATTTTTACATGGGCGACCGCACCACGTATACTGCGCAAGCAGACGCCTTTTTGCACGGGCCGTTCGTAGAAGAGTTTAAAGGTGTCGCTAAACTGCGCGGTGAAGCGCATGCGCATCGCCAAACGCCACAATTTTACGGTGACCATGATAAGTTGATCGCTCTGCGCAATGATATCGATCACTTTGCATCGTATTTAGTAGCGATGTGGGATGTGCTGAACAGCCAGTAGATACGGCTTGTTGGTAATATAAAAAGCTACCCGCACCAGTACTAGCGGGTAGCCTTGAATCACACCGACTATTTAGTTGGCTTGGTTTTCCACCTTGATGCCAGGACCCATAGTGGTGGTAATAGCAGTAGATTTAACGTAAGCACCCTTTAGGCTCGACGGCTTTTGGCTCTGGAGGCTTGCAAAGAACGCAGCAGCGTTTTCTTCAAGTTTCTTGGCACCAAAACTTACTTTACCGATAGACAAGTGAATGGTTGCCTGCTTGTCGACGCGGTATTCAACCTTACCAGCCTTCGCTTCAGTAACGGCTTTTACGACGTCTGCAGCCACAGTGCCACTCTTAGGGTTTGGCATTAGGCCTTTAGGGCCAAGTACACGAGCAAATTTACCCAACTTCGGCATGTATGCAGGCGTAGCGATCAGTACGTCAAAGTTTAGCTCGCCCTTTTCCAGCTGCTTGGTGAATGTTTCGTCGCCGGCAATATCTGCACCGGCTTTTAGGGCCTTAGCAGCGTCTGCTTCTGGAGCGAATACTGCTACGCGGATGTTTTTACCGGTACCGTTAGGCAGGGCGACGGTAGCGCGGATATTTTGGTCGGCCTGGCGTGGGTCAACGCCCAGGCGTACGTGCACTTCTACGCTAGCATCAAACTTTACAGGGTTCGTTTCTACGGCAAGTGCAAGTGCATCAGTAAGGTTGTAGATTTTACCGGCTTCAACTTTTTCGGCTACCTTGCGGTAGTTTTTACCGCGGCGCTCTAGCTTAGAGCGTACCTTTGGCGCTGGGCCTTTTTTGGCGTGTGATTCTGCGTCGCCTTGTGCACTCGTGTCGCCAGCTTCTTTGCGTGCTAGGCGCTCCGCCTCTTCCTCGGCTTCGCGGAGGGCTTTTTCGCTGCGCTTGCCGGCCTTAGCAGTCTTGGCGTCGGCTTTTTCAGCGACAACCTCTTCGGTCTCTGGGGCAACTTCAGCTTCTTTTGCGTCTGCTTTTGCAGCACCTTCAATCGCTGCTTCGATTTCAGCAATCGTGTTCTTTTCGGTGACGTCGAGCTTTAGCTCGGCGGCCTTTTCTAGTAATTCGGCTTTTTTAGCCATAGGGTATGATCCTTTCTGTGGTGCAAACGGCGCTTTTATCACGCCTCCCAGCATTGATTTGTATAGATGTATTGTAACAGATTATGCTAGTCGTGTCTAG
>JBLMYW010000037.1:0-3846 GCA_050258515.1 Acidobacteriota bacterium
GCTCCTTATTGCGTACCTGTCCCGCGTGGTGCTTTTTTACGTACGCCAGCATGTCGTCATAGGTGGCCTGCTGTATCATTGCCTACCCTCTTCAAACAGCGACCGGTAGTAGGTCATCCACTTGTCGTATTCGGCGATGTCGCGCACTGGGTTGTCGCCGCGTATATGCTGTGGCGCGTTCCCGTAGTGTTCTTCGCGCGAGCGGTACGTTGGGAGCGGCATAGTATTGCGCATCAGCGCGTAAGCGGCTATCGCCTTCGATATTTTGCCGCAGCCATCTGCGAAAAAGTGGTCGGTAACGTCGATATGGTATTCTATCCAGCCGGCAGTTTCTACAGGGTCGCCAATGGGGTCGGCCAACTTCGCATATAGTCCAGTACAAAATTCCTGCATAGCTGCTTCTATATCGGCAATGCGCGTATAGCCATATTTATTTTGTGCGTCTTGTCCGGCACGGTAGATTGTCCCTTCAGTGGTAATGCCGTTATTTATGGCCAGTACGGTACGTTCTACGAATGTGCGTAACTCTTCGGCTGAGGTGAATTCATGCTCGCGCTGCTCGTATAGCCACCGTATAGTAGCCTCAAAATTGATTCGCGATAAATTGGCTACTTGCTCACCGGAACCAATCGCCATTATGTCGCTTTTTGTGGCGCTCGCGCTTGTGTCTATTGTCCCGCTGGCGGTGCGACTTGTTTTAAGTAGGTTCTCAACCGCCTTTTCGGCGTAGGCGGTTTCATCTAGTAATTCTGGGTGCGATTCGGGAACGTAAAGCTCAGCCTCGGGATTACCCGCGCGCATAGCAATAGAATCACGCTCCTTCATACGATATCATGCCTCCTTCGCACTCCGTGAATGTATGATTATTACAATCATTACACACTTTCTTGGTGTGTGTCAAGAGGCGGGAGCTGCGGCACTACTTACTTGGGCGGAAATACCACGGCCGGCGGATCATTAATAGGAAATTACGCTTTTTCTGATCCAGTTTCATCAAGTGGGTGTGCTGATGGGGCTCGCTGCGCATGGTCGAATGGGGTGCCCGGGCGTAAAAGCTGTAGCCCTTTTCTTCGTACTCATCAATAAGTCGTATAAACTCATGCGACGCTTCGCTATTCAGGCTCCCCAGCTTGCCGATATGTTGCTTCGGTACTATCATCAGGTGGTCTACTACACCCTGGTCGTCCCAAAGTGAATACGGACATCGGTTTTTAATCACCTTTAGGTATTCCGTTTCACGTACAAACTGCGGATGGCCTTCGCTCATCGCGCAAAATGGACAGCCCTTACCCTGATCTTCGTTTGTATTTCGCTGGTATTCGTGTTGCTCTTTTGTTGATCGTTGTGCAGTCATAAGCTGACTACATTATAATGTAACTTGACTAAATTTGTACATTCTGCTATAAATTTTTATGAAATTGCGAGAAATCCCATACCCCACCCGTGAAGTAAATAGATACAACTTTGAGCCGGCTATGAGTTTTGCTGAGCGCATAGATGTAGAGCAAATTGATGATGAACGCGTGCGCGCCATTATCGAGATGGAACGATCTGTTCCGGTAAAGGTAGGGATTGATAATAGTATCCGCCCTAAAATTATTGATGCATGCGGAATGACATGCACCTTCTGTCATAACGAGGGCACGCCAGTCGCGGGTGCGGTCGATCGAGCCACTTTACTACCTCTGCTAACGTACACCGGCGGCCGTGTATCAGTTTTTCAGGAAACAAACGGAGTGGATTTTGTTCCAGGACAAATGCAGGCCGACGAGACTTTTAGGGATTCGCTTATTGCCATGAGGGAGTCTCTAGGGGTATCTGAACTGCACTTAACAGGCGGAGAGCCAACTCTTCATCGTGATCTTCCGGCCCTCATTGCGGTCGCAAGAGAAGCTGGCTACTCTGTTAAGATGACGCCTAATGGCGAAAATGGCGCGCGGCATATTGCAGCCTGTGCCGAGGCGGGATTAGAAAAAATTAATTTCAGCATCTTCGGAACAACCCCAGAAGAACTTGCAGCCGTCCAGCATGAAAAGTATGCCAACATTAAAAGGGCCGAAGTAAAGCTAAAGGCGTTGCACAGTTCAATTGAAAAAGCATTAGAAAACGGTATCGGCGTTGACGCTAACATTGTAATGTCTAGTTACGAGCACGCAGAGCGAGTGGCGCGAATTATCGATAGGTATGGCGACCGTGTTTCGGTGCGCGTGCTTGTAGACCTCGATGCGGGCGATGAATCATACCTGGCCATAAATAAACTCTTGGCCGATCTTGAAGCAAAGCCTGTCGAGTATTATGTCGAGGCCGGCAGCTCGAACGCTCGTATCAAATTTTAACTACCTGATGGTATGATTATCCACTTTAAACAAATCCGGCGTACTACTTTGCCAGAGACATGTTCTTCCTGTAGTCTCAACAATGATAAAGATTGTGCAGAGGGTTATTATGGTATGAGGATGTATGTTGATGATTCGGGACAATACAAAGTTGGCGTATGTCTGCAAAGGATGGACTTAACTGCCAATATTGGTGACTTCCTAAGCGGCGAAGTATGCGATGAGATCAAGTGGCATCGCGATCAGGAATATCAACACCTTGTTAAGCGATACGCAGATAGGAAAAGCTAAGCGAATGTCTCAAGATAATATAGAATATGAAGCGAAAATCCTAGAGATTAATGTTGATAACATCGTTAAAAAACTACAAGAGGTCGGAGCTGTCGAGGGCAAGACATATATGTTTCGCCGATATGTCTTTGATACGATCCCGGCAGTAGTTTTTCCTGCTTTTCATATCTGTGCTATACTAGTTACTATTATGAACCACTAAGGTTCCGCTATGTGTGTATGTCCGGACGAGCCGATGACCGCTAGCACTCCAGATATAAAACTAATCAAAGGACAAAGTATGGATAAACGACGTGTTAATGTACGCGCTATTATTTGGCGGGATGGCAAGTTGCTCGCGGTAAAGCACAAAAGTAAAAGTGGCGGCGCAGCAACCTATTGGTGTATTCCTGGCGGCGGGCTCGACCCGGGTGAATCGTTGCAGGAGGGTGTCGCCAGAGAAGTAATGGAAGAAACTGGTATCGAGGCCAAGGTGGGCAAGCTCCTCTTCATTCAGCAATTTAATTCTGAGCGCGAGGGGCGCGACGAAGAGCTGGAATTCTTCTTCCATATCGAAAACCCTGAAGATTTTGACGTAATCGACCTTGCCAATACCTCACATGGCCTAGAGGAAATCGCCCATATTGAGTTTATCGATCCCGCGACCGAATATATCCTTCCCAACCTTCTGTCTACCGTGCCGATTGGTGAGTATATCGCTAGCGATAAACCCGTCTATTTTCATAACGAGCTAGGCAAATAGTAATGCGCCAGCTTGCCCTACTCGACCAACATCAGCTAGGCTTGCGCGAAGCGAGCGACCAGCCTATTAGCTATACCCGCCGTGCTGCTCGCGCCGTCCTATTTAACGCGGCCGGCCAGGTGGCGGTAATGCACTTTACGGCCACCAGCTCGTATAAGCTGCCTGGCGGCGGTATCGACGAAGGCGAAGATACCATTGCTGCCCTGCACCGCGAAATCCGCGAAGAAACTGGGTATAAAATCACCGACATCAAGGAGCTGGGCGAAGTAATAGAATACCGCTTTTTTTGCGGCATGCACCAAATATCCTACTGCTACACCGCGGCTGCCACGCAGTTTGTCGGCACCCAGCTAACACAAAAAGAGCAAGATGGCGGCATGGAGCTGCAATGGTTTGATACTATTACCGATGCGATTACAGCCATTGAAAGCGGCCACAATATAGATGAAGACGGTAGCGAAACAGGGCTAAAAATGA
>JBLMYW010000038.1:0-10642 GCA_050258515.1 Acidobacteriota bacterium
ATGCCATTGCAAAGTCTGTAGAGTTGCCCGAAACACTGGTCTTCGCAGCTGTCCAAAACTCCCCGTATGCTGTATCTAGCCTGCTGCGGGAGGGATTGCTGACGTATATCGACAACGAGAAACTGTTTGAACTGTATGCTGATCATCTTCCGGGGGCAGCCTGGGAAGCACTACGCTACATGCGTGTATCCATCGATAACGCTGCAATCGATAGGTTGGTGCAGAGTGGACATTTACCAATAACCACGGTATTGGGATTGAAAGGTCGCATAGACGGGCTAGCTACGGTGGAAGAAATTACGGCATGGCTTAGTCGTCATGTGCAGCTGCTACAGCAAAGTATACGGGGCTGCGGTGTGGGAGCGTTTGATATGGCTACGCTAAAAGCGATTTTTAATGTCCTGTTTGACGCTCCGGATAGTGATATCCGTGATTTGTTGCGGTTTGCAAGCAGTGAAGAAGAGTATCTTCAAGTAATCAATACGCATAAAGATGCTCTCCTAGAGCTGATCAAGAACGGTAGCTATACTGCTGTCGTGGAGGTGATTATAAATCTAGCGGATAAGTATGATACCGTACGGCAATTATATGAAATGTTTATCGAGCCTGCGGTAGAGGAGCGCCATAAATTCAATGAGGCGAAGATTGTAGAAGCTAAGCTGCAGAACCAGCGTCGAGCCAATCAGCGAGCGGCGGAATTAACGTACTTTGAGGCTGATAACTACAAAATTAATATGTATGACAGTGACGCAGATCTTTCGGACGAGGCTGTTTGCCAGGCGTTTGAGCGCGAGCATTGCGTAAAGAAGATGCCTACGCTCGCCAAACAGGCTGAGGATGACTCAAGGAATAATCTGATCATCTCTGTTGGAGCAGCGCATGGGATAGGTGTCGACACTAACGAGAGCGACTATAAGCGGCGGACGCATACCGAGCACGACGCACTGGCAGAATATTATGCGACACTCACCAAGATCGCGCATAATGCAGACCTAAAAGATATAGCAACCCTTGCCGAGAGCTTGCGCGATAACCTGACCTTTATCGGCGAAAAAGAGTATAGGGAAGCAGCTAAGGCGACCGCAACGTATTGGAAATGGTGGCTCGATAAAGATGAATCCAGGCAACTCTTCGTCTTAAAGGGCGCTATATCATCTGAAGATTATGTGAAGAGCGATGAATATTTATTTGACCGGATACTTCAGTATTTTTCCGATGAAGAGATGGCGAAGTATAAGGATCGATTAATCGTACGACAGGAGGATATTATTGATGATTCCCCCGAGCGCTTAAAGGTGGTGCTGCTTGATGACTGGACGATAAGCGGCTCGCAACTGCGTTCTGCGGCGAGTAGCTTTCTATCTGCTCATCCAGACAGCGGTGGCTGCCTTGAAATCGGCCTACTATGTGCATCAAAAGAGCGAATCGCATTAGGGCTGGAAGGGATTAAGGGCCACTATGTAGGAGGGATCCTGCAAAAGGATATTAGTATACCCGTAAAATCATACTATATGGCGCATACTGCCCCCATTATGGATGGCGATTCCAGTAGAGGTGTACATATTACTGGTGCTCACTCGTCAGTGGATTATGGATTTGAGAATACTCTAACAGCGATGAGGGTGTGGGGTGGCAACCCGCTGCCCCCTATTGCCAATATTGTACGTCCGTACCGAGAAAAGGGGTATCAGCGCGTAAATGCAGCGCGTTTAATGCGGCTGTATGGACTAACTGTCGGCCATGATAGGTTGGAATTCGAGGAAGATGAACTCACTATCGGCTATGATGAGTTGGAATTTGAGGAAGTTGAGGAAGGATAGGTGAGATGAACAGACAAGATAAAGAATCTACGGGCAAGGTGCGCCATGAAGTGCATGCTGTTATTGCAGCATGGCAGCAACATGCGCTGGCGTTATCACTTACGCCGGAATCGTATAGTACGTTTGGCGATAGGCTATTAGCACTCGCACGGATGGCGCGAAAAGATTTCGACGGCTACCAAAAGCAGGGACTACATCAAGATCAGCAGCTATTACTCGCTGATAACGCCATGATTATCCAGGAGGGGTGTGCCGAACTATTTGCCGATTGGCAGGACGGCGTAGAGTATGAGGCGCTGCGCGCTCAGCTGCTCTATCACCAGGGTATCTGGTTTGATCAGTTGCATTTTGAGGCGTAATCTAGTATACTTATACGGTAACTAAATTTTAACGAAACAACGTTCGCCAGATATCCTAATTACAAGGGGCGAGCGTGAAGGGAGAAGGATATCATGGCAGTTGCTGTTGATATTAAGGCTTTGCTCGAGGCCGGTGTCCACTTTGGTCACAAAACGAGCCGTTGGCACCCTAAAATGGCGCCATACATTCACTCAAAGCGTCAAGATAGCCATATCATTGACCTGACCAAAACTGTAGAAGGCCTGGAAAAGGCGCTACCAGTAATTACTAAGGTTGCGGCAAGCGGCAAGCAAATTCTATTTGTCGGCACTAAAAAGCAGGCCAAGGATATCGTAAAGGCAGCTGCTGAAAAGGCTGGTCAACCATACGTCACTGAGCGTTGGATTGGCGGTATGCTGACCAATGTCAACACCATTAACGCGCAGATCAAGAAGCTAAAAGATCTGGAAAAGCGCATGGTAAGCGGCGATCTGGAAAAGCGCTACAACAAGCTGGAAGTACAGCGATTCCAGGAAGAAATCGACTTGCTAAATGCCAAGTACGGCGGTATCAAGGATCTAAATGGCCGCCCTGGCTTGGTTATTGTAGTTGATACACTAACTGACAAGAACGCGATTGCTGAAGCAAAGAACCTAGGTGTGCAAGTAGTGGGCGTAGTAGATACTAACGCCGACCCTAGTGCGGTTGACTACGCAATCCCTGGTAACGATGATGCAATTAAGGGTACCGAACTATTGCTTGACTACTTTGTAGCGGCAGTTAATGAAGGTAAGACAAAGGAGGCCTAAGGTGGCGGTTTCTATTGAAGATATTAAAAAGCTGAAAGAACTAACCGGTGTAGGCTTGACTGACGCTAAGGTTGCATTAGTAGAAGCTGATGGCAACTTCGATAAAGCGCTTGAAGCAATGCGCAAAAAGGGCCTAACCAAGGCTGAAAAGAAGGGCGACCGTGAAACCCGTGAGGGTATCATTGATAGCTACGTGCATTCTGGCCGTATTGGCGTAGTAGTAGAGGTAAACTGTGAAACTGATTTCGTGGCACGCCTTCCAGAATTCAAAGAATTCGCGCACCAAATCGCGATGCAAATTGCTGCAATGAACCCAACCTACAGCACAATGGAAGATATCCCGGCTGAAGCGTATGAAGCCAAGAAGCAAGAGCTGCTAGAAAGCGAAAGTCTAAAAAGCAAGCCTGAAAATATGCGTGAGCAGATTGTAGAAGGCCAGCTAAAGAAGCATTTTGCCGAGCAGGTTCTAAGCGAACAGGCATTTGTGCTTGACGACACCAAAACAGTTGGCGAGCGCATCAAAGAGCAGATTGCACTTTCTGGCGAGAATATCCGTATTAGCCAGTTCAAGCGTATTGAGCTGGGCGTTACTGAATAAGTCACCTAGTTCATATAAAAAATACTCGGCCTGTTATGGCCGAGTATTTTTTATCCTGACGGGATGGATATTGCAGCCTCAACAGGCAAGTGGTCGGAGCCGCGCTGATTTTTTATCTCTATACGCTGCACTACCAGGTTGCCTTTTATGTAAATATGGTCAATTTGGTGGTTGCTGTCCATATCTATCTTGCCAGTAATGCCGCCAGTGAAACCTTGAAGCGTAGTGCGATACGTTACGTTCTTTTTCGTGCGGGCAACTGCGTAGGAATCCTGAAAGCCAGCACCTTTTATTTGCTTGTCTTGACTGCTGCCGATTGCGGAATTCATGTCCCCAACAAAAATGATGGGGGCGTCGGTCATAATGCTGTTCATGTAGCTTAGTGCTATACGTAATTCCGCTGTGCGCTCCGAAGAACTGCTGACGCTAAGGTGAGTAGTGGCAAAATAAAATTGCTTTCCTGATTGCTTTTCTTTGAGTTTCACCCATACCAAATCTTTAACAGGATTACCGAGCTGCTTCTCGCCTTGCTTCACTAATGTAAACTGAGTATTATTCCAGAATACTTGGCGCGCCCATTGGTTGTTTGTGCGTGAATAGCCGGCAGATTTCATTTTTGGTGTTAGCCAATTGATGCTCCGCTCGCGGCCTTCCTGGATACCTGAAATATTTACCGATGTAAGGTATTTATATATGGCATTTGCTCGCGTGGAGTCCCAAGATGTCAGCTCGGTGGCGCGTATATTATAGGTAGCAACAACAAAGTTAGCCGCTGCAGTAATATCGGTATCTCCTGGGTTTGGTGTGGGGGGATTATTTTTGCTAGTGCTACCCGTACCTACTCCTCCTCCCAAAGTTACCTCGTCGGCATCAGTAGCGCCTAGCTGTGCGCTGCCGCTGAAGAGATCGCCAGGTAAGAGATAGGTAGTTAGTAAGCCCATCCCCGCGAAGACGGCGAGTCCTGTAACTGTATTGGCCATAATTTCTTTTGCCTTGGCAACTTGTGCGGCAACGCCGCCTGCCGAAGCATACATAATCCCGCCATAGACAAATGCGCCAATTGCAATGATGCCAATGAGCCCCGTCAGTACTTGTATAGCAACGACAAGAAGAGCTGCTACAGGGCTGCCTGTGGTGTCGTTGGCACTACGACAATCTATGATAGAGGTTTGTACCCCGCCGCAACTTGCAGCCGATACGACAGTTCCATGGGCACTAGCTACCAGCAGCGCAGTCCCAAATGCCGCTACTAGCAGGAGGACGCTATGTCGTAATCTACTCACGACAGCCTTCGGTAGATGTAAGTAGTAAGCTTACGCTGTCTACATCATCGTAGTCAATAGCTTCATCGGTAATATCGTAGGCTTCGATTTTTGTCGTGATTAGGTCTGTGGCAATACCGGCATCAGTAAGCATCTTTTTTATGTTTTCAGTGCGTTTCTCGACTATCGCTTTGTTACTCTCGGATTCGGCAGCGTAGGCTGCTTGAATAACAAATGCTACTTGCTTGCTAGAATGTTTTTTGTAGAATGCGGCAAGGTTGGCGACGTCTTCTTCCGGAGAGGCCTCAGACTCTGCGGCGTCTAGTGTAGTGCTATTTGGGAGGAAGCTGTAGGCGGCATTAAAAAACTGTGCCCCTGGCTCAAAGGTTACGTCAGTGGGAGCGCTACCGTAAAATTCAATATAGTCGCCTGCAGTAAAGCAAGTGGGGGCATTGACCAACTTATACACATGCAGCCCCACACCAAGGGCAATAAGCGCTACGCCAACTATCAGTACTATCCGGCGCAAGGTACGCGGTTTTTGCGGTGGGATACTTTGCGGCTGATCATTCGGGTACATACTCATTCTCCTTTAGTTCTCGGGCTTTATCGGCAACCTTCTAGTGAAGTAATACTTAGGGTAATGGCATTGTTGCTACCAACTGTGGCGCCGTCTTCGTCAATCGGTTCTTCGGGGGTGATTTGCGTCGGGGTATCAGTAGCTATTTTGTCTTCTGGCACGCCCATACTAATGAGTGATTGCTTGGCGTTCGCAAGGCGCTGCTCAGTAAGTGTACGGTAAATATCTTCCGGGTAGGTGGCGCTAAGCGTGAGTACGATGGACGCACTAGCGTGCGACTGGTAAAACGTAGCAAAGGATTTGAGCTGAGCCTCGCCCTGACCGTCTGCATTATCGTAGGTTGCTTTATTCGTCTGGAAGTATATAAGTGTCGTGTAGAATGCCGATTTGGCATCAAGCTGTCCTTCGTAGGGTGCACCGGCGAGCTGTTGATAGTCTGCGGCCGTAAGGCAGGTTGGCCGCAGGAAGTATATCCCCACCGCACCGGCACCAATCAGCAATATAGCAATACCGCCAATCAATAGCAGTTTTCGTAGCCAGCGGCGACGCGGCGGCGGTGCAGCCGGATAGGGTTGCTGTATGTTGGTTGCGAACCAGTCGCTATTCGTATCTTGCTGCATATTAAGGCCCCAGCTTTGCTTTTAGTTTTGCAATTGTATCGGCACTTACCCCAAGACCTTTGGTAGGTGAGGTGATGTAATTCATGATAGATCCACCGTTGTTCTTGCGGGCAGCGCTGAGTGCGGCATTAAGCCACGATTTGTCTACCTCATAGCCAGCGTCGCGGCTTTTTAGGTATTCTGTCATCACTTGGGCATCGCTTGCACCCATAATGTACATTAGCATCGCCGCCATCCATCCTGTGCGGTCTTTGCCAGCAGTGCAGTGGAATAGTACGGCGCCTTGGGTGTTAGCAATTTTGGTAATGGCAGCGCCAAATTGCTTACGGCCGGCGGCGCTATTAACGAATGCTCGCACGTAGCCGTCGGCCCCTGTTACGCCCTCCACGGGGTAGCTTAGGTTGGGTACGCCGCTAATGGAGGCATCGGGCGAGTTTGATCGCACAGATGGGGTGCGAAAATCGATAATGGCGCCGCCTGCAAGCAGAGTAGCCAATGCTTTGCGGTCTTCGGCAGTAGCGTCTTGGAGCTTTGCTGAGCGGAACACGACACCAGGCTTGATGAGTGACGAATTAAGCGAGGCAAGATCGCGGTAGTTTTTAACACCCTTTAGCGATGTGGGGATAGCGGCGTTTTGGTCGCCGCCAGGTGGGGTGACGATAGGTTTGCCAATCGTAACGCTAAAGTAGACGGCATGGTGGTCGGAACCGTATTTGCTACCAATCGAGGTCGATACGGCTTTGGCGTCAGGGCCCCACAGCCAGCCGTAGTCGATCAGGCGACTCCCTGAGCCGTGCGTACTTGCGCTTGAAGAGATGCCTGAAAGATTCAGCAGATCCCAGTTGCTTCTAAAGCCAATTTGGCCAAGCCGCGCGTAGGGAAAATCTTTATACTTGGCTGTTTTGTCGTATCGGTAATTGACGTTAAAGTCACCTAGAACAATGATAGGAAGGTTCTCGCGTTGAATCCCTTTAAGGAATGCAGTAAGCGTATCCATATGTTTTTTGTATAGCGCAACTCTATCTTTGTCCGAATTCGGCTTACCTCTAGATTCGATACCTGCTACGGTGTGAGTGTTTACTACGTAGAATGCATCGTTTGTTTTTTTATCTTTTAGTTTTACCCAGGTAATCCACTTCGCCGAGCCTTCTCCATCGGCCTCTGCTGCCGAGTAGACACTTTTATAGCCACTGCTTACACGGCTAAACCGTGATTTTTTCCAGGCAATTGTGAGGCTGGCCGGCCTTGAGCCACTTGAGTTACGTTTGTATGAGTCCATATAGCCATCAAACTGGCAGCTGGCGCATATAAAATTGTCTAACAATGAGTACCTACGGGTTTTATCAGCCCAGTGAACTTCTTGAAAGCCAATAACATCCGCTTTGGCGCCAACTGATTTTGCGCCGGTGGCTAGCGGTGTTTTATTCGAAAAGAGCGTGTTCCAGCTGGCAGCCGTAATAGCGGTTTGACCAAGCCCCGGCCTTGAGCTTCCGCCGCCACTACCGCCTCCGGCTCCTACGCCGCCGCCTAAGGTTATCTCAGTGGCATCGGTTGCGCCGAACTTGGCATTACCACTAAATAGACCACCAGGTATGAGGTAATTTAGCAGTAGTGCCATACCCGCAAATAGCACCAGGCCGATAACCGTGTTGGCTATTAGCTCTTTAGCTTTTGCAACTTGGGATGAGTTGCCGCTGGCTGCTGCATACAGTATTCCGGCGTATATCAATGCGCCAATAGCGACGATACCAACGGCACCTGTAAGGACTTGGATAGCGGTTACCAGTAGTGCGACGACCGAACTCCCTGTGGTGTCATTGGCGCTAGAACAGTCAATGATAGAGGTTTCTACATTACCACAAGATGCGGCGAGGGCTGACGGGGCAAGCATGGCAGTTGCGACTGCTATGCTGCTAAAAAGCGCCAAAAGCGCTATACCACCCCGTTTCCCTAGGCTAGCCCGTGTCATACTAATGCTTATTATACTACGCGACAGGACTTAGATATACACTGTTTTTCTGCTACACTTAGGGCAGCACTAAACAGCGAGGAATATATGTTTGATACTGATGAGTATGAATTGAAAATGCAAGCAGCTATAGAGCATTTTGAGCATGAGCTTGCCAAAATCCGTACCGGCCGGGCACACCCGGGCATGCTGGATGGCATAAAAGTAGTGGCCTATGGTACCGAAATGCCTTTAAACCAAGTAGCTAATGTTACCGCACCAGAGGCACAGCTGCTGCAGATTACGCCGTTTGACCCTAGCAATATCCAGGCGATAGCCGCAAGCATACGCAACGATCAAGGCCTTGGGTTAAACCCGAGCGACGATGGCCGTGTGGTACGTGTACCCGTACCGCCGCTTACTGAGGATCGCCGCCGCCAGCTTGCACGCCAGGCCGGCGAAAAGGTAGAAGAAGCACGCATCGCTTTACGCAATGTGCGGCAAGATGGACTAAAAGATGCTAGGGCTAAAAAGGAAGCGAAAGCATTATCTGAAGATGATGTAAAGCTGGTAGAAAAAGAGTTTGACCGCCTAATGCAAGAGGCACAGGGCAAGCTGGATGAGGCCTTCAAGGCCAAAGAGAAAGACATCCTGACAATATAATGAGCGTAGTGCCAACCCATATCGGATATATCCTCGATGGCAATCGACGCTGGGCGAAAAAGCACGGCTTACCCACGTACGAAGGCCATTTGGCGGGATATAATGCGCTGTATGAAGTCATCGAGGCTACGAGCGACGCAGGGGTGAAATATATTTCGCTCTATACGTTTTCTACCCAAAACTGGACAAGAGCGGCGGAAGAAGTGAAGGGCATTATGAGCCTGATACGCCGCTCGTTTAAGAGTGATATAAAGCGCTTGGTAAAGGACGACTATCGTGTGGTAGTACTGGGCTCTCGGGAGGGAGTGCCAGCCGATATAGCAAAGTATATTGATGAAGCCGAGGAACGCAGTAAAAACTGTACCAAAGCCACACTTGCTATATGTTTTAACTACGGCGGACAGGAAGAGATCGTACGTGCTGCGCGTCAGCTAATTGAACAAAAGATGAGCGCGGGCGAGGTAACGCTTGAGTCATTTGCGGCCGCGATAGATCATCCTGAAGTGCCACCGTGCGACCTAATTGTACGCACCAGCGGTGAACTGCGGCTGAGTGATTTTATGCTCTGGCGTGCGGCCTATAGCGAATTTATATTCCTAGAAAAGTTTTGGCCTGAGATGACAAAACAAGACGTAACCGATATACTAGAGCAATATACAAGGCGTAAGCGCCGATTTGGAGGATAAATGATACTGACAGGTATTTTGATTGGGATAATTGTACTAACGCTGCTGGTGGCAGCGCATGAACTAGGCCATGCATTGGTGGCTAAAAAATACGGAACGGTAGTGGAAGAATTTGGCATTGGCTTTCCGCCGAAAGCGTGGAGTAAAAAGGTAAAAAAGAGCTTTTTAGGTGAGAATGTAGAATTTAGTATTAACTGGCTGCCGCTTGGTGGCTTTGTGCGTATGCAGGGCGAGCACGATGATGCCGCCAAAAAAGGCGATTATGGCGCGATGACGTTTTGGCAAAAAACCCAAGTGCTGCTAGCGGGCGTGGTGGTGAACTGGCTGTTGGCCGCATTTTTGATATCGGTGCTGGCGGTGATCGGCCTGCCTAAAATACTGCCAAATCAATTCACGGTGGCATCGGATACGCAAACTATCAAGCGCCCAGTAGAGCTGGCTATGGTGACGGCGGATATGCCGGCGGCAAAGGCAGGACTAAAAGAGGGCGATAAAATAGTGCGCTTTGATGGTCAGACTGTTGCAACGCCAGAAGATCTGGCGAGCCTGGCCGCCTCACGTGCTGGCAAAAAGGTACCGGTGATATATTCACGTAATGATGTAGAGGGTACAACAACTGTACAGCTGCGTGCTACTAATGATGATAAAAAAGGCTATCTTGGCGCAGGGCCGGCCCAGCGCGAGCTGATAAAAGCAACCTGGTCGGCGCCTATTGTGGGAGTAGCTACTACTGCGCAGGCAACATGGGCAACGATAGAAGGCCTAGGCCAGTTGCTTGCCAATACTGTAAGCGGTCTTGCGATGAAGCTGGTGCCAAATGATGCAACCCAGGCGCAGGCGAATCAGCGCCTTGGCGAGGCGGGTGCAAGCGTAGCCGGGCCTCTGGCAATATTCGGTGTGATATTCCCGGCAGCTGAAAAGGCCGGCCCAACGTACGTCATCATGATTGTGGCAATCATTTCACTGACGCTTGCAGTGATGAACGCGTTGCCTATACCGGCGCTGGATGGCGGTCGGTGGTTTGTGACTGCTGTCTATAAGGTACTGAAAAAGCCATTAACCAAAGAGGCCGAGGAAAAGATTCATGGTACTGGGTTTATGGTGCTATTGCTGCTTATTGTAGTGGTAACGATTGCTGATATCGGAAAGCTGATGTAGCAATGGCACAGGCACGAACCGGTACACTGCGTATAATGGCCGAGGCTGGAATATGGGTGCTCGGCTTTGTGGCGAGTTACATAGTGGCGCAGTATGCTGTCGTAGCGATTGCGCAGTTACTGCTGCTAGCCGGCGCTCGATGGGATGTACAGGGCACTG
>JBLMYW010000039.1:0-23497 GCA_050258515.1 Acidobacteriota bacterium
GGGCACCATTGCTGAGCTCGCGGTGGCTGATAACGCCTACGAGGCCGAATAGGAATACGGCTGCGGCAACCATTTCGGCGCCAAATACGCCCCAGTTGATGGTGGCGAAGTCGCTGAAGCTGAGGTTGATAGAGTTGTTAGCTACAAGGTTGGCAACAATGACGGCAAGCATCGCACCGAGGAACTGCGCACCCCAGTAGAACGGTACAAGCACGGTCTTTAGCTTGCGGGCTGCCCACAAACCGAAGGTGACGGCTGGGTTGACGTGCGCGCCAGAGATGGCACCTACGGCAACTACAATAACAGCGACCGCCAGACCGACGTAGAGGGCACCGGCATCCTGGAAGGTAGCAAGTGCGACCATCGTTAGGATGAACGTACCAAATAGTTCGGCAAGCACGATATTAATGATGTTATCTGGCAGCTGTGACTTTGTGCTGCGTGAAGTTTGTACCTCGGCAACTTTGGTTGGAACGCTTGGTTTAGCGCTGGCACTTACTGTGCGTACAGTTGTTTTGGCTGCGGCCGGCTTTTTGGCGGTCGCTTTTTTAGTAGAAGCGGCTTTTTTAGTAGCCATATAAGTATATCCCTCCTTTAAACTAGATATGACACCAGTATAGCATAGCCGGCTTGCGGATTTGGCACATTTTGCCTGTTTTTCTGCGATGCTCGTTCACTGTATCTGTAAATACAGCTCACTCCGCTTCTCGAAAAGCCATACAAACTGCGCTCAAATCTGCTAAGCCTTGTTGCTGCAAGCCGTGCTGGTATCTGGTATACTGATAGGTATATGGGACGATACATGCAGCAAAATGAAAATCGCAGCGAACTGCAGCAGCGGCTGGACGCCGAACTGCGTGCTAAGGCTGCCGCTAAAGCTAAGCAAGACGGCGGCGAAGCGGGCGGCGCGTACGATAGGCCGGATGGCGTTGAAGATGCAGCGTACATGAAAGGTACAAAGGCTACCACAACATTGGCGCCCGTATGGGCAATTATCGGCGTTGCTGCCGTGGCAGTATTCGTCTATTTTATTATTCAGGTAAGCAGCTAGTATGGACATTCAGGAGCTAAAAAGTACATTGCTCGCACGTGTGGCCACATCAGACGTACCTGGTGAAGTGCTGCGCGCGCCGGAGTTTCGTGAGCTATATGCCCGAATCCCTACCTTAGAGCCTAAAGAGCGCGGTGAATTTGGCCGCCAGGTAAACGAGCTGAAGCAAGCGGTGGAAGCCGCAGTGCTGGCCCGCCAAGCCGAGCTAGAGGCAGTGGACTTGCCGCCAATAGACGTCACGGCGCCATTTGACGTGAATGCCGCGGCACCACATTTGCTACCTACCGAGCATGGCACTACGCATCCGCTGATGCAAGAAATTGCGCTGGTATCAGATATCTTTACGCGTATGGGATTTGTCACCGAGGAATCACGTGAAATTGACGACCAGTACCACATGTTTGAGACGCTGAACTTCCCCAAGGGGCACCCAGCACGCGATGATTATGATACGTTCATGACGGTTGAAACGGATAAAGACGGCGATCCGCTGATTGCGCCGGCCCACACCAGCACCATGCAGAACCGCACGCTGGTAAAATACCGCGATACCCTAGCAGCGGGCGAACCAATCGCTGCAATCGTACCCGACCGCGTGTTCCGTAACGAAGATTTGGATGCTCGCCACGAACATACGTTTTACCAAGTGGAGGGAATCTATGTGGCAAAAGGTGTGAACGTAGGTAACTTGGTAGCCACGCTACAGACATTCCTGGAAGAATACTACGGGCGCAAACTGAATGTGCGCATTAATCCGTTTTACTTCCCGTTCACTGAGCCAAGTTTTGAATTTGCGCTGGAGTGCCCGTTCTGCGAATCAGGCTGTAGTGTGTGCTCGCAGAGTAAATGGATTGAACTATTGGGCTGCGGTATGATCCACCCGCATGTACTACGCGCGGCGGGAATCGATAGCGACGAATACACTGGCTTTGCCTTTGGCTGCGGCATCGACCGTCTGGTGATGATGAAGTACCAGATCGAAGACATCCGCCATTTGGAATCGGGTAAACTTGCGTTCCTGCGCCAGTTCTAGCGGCCGAAGATAGTTAGGGCAAGCCGGCCGAGATTATTATCCTGCCTACCGCGGCGCTTGTGTCGTTTGCCGAGCAGCAGGCCGACAACAATCCAAAATATACATATAATGGTGCAGACAATTAGTACCGGTAGCGAACCAAACGTTGCAATGGCCACTACGGCAAATGCCGTAACAATGCCACCGCCCATGAATGGTTCATACGCCAGCTGTTTATACGCAAACGATTCGCGTGCGCCGGTTCGGTTAAGCGGGTCAACGAGCCGGTTGAGCAACAACCCGGTAGCGGTCATGCCCATGGCTTGGCCAAGGTCTGTCATACCGTATTCAAACCAATGCCGGCGGAAAAACCGGGGAGCAAGCGTGAAGAATGCGGCCAGTATCCATACTATGCCGGCAACTGCCAGGATGACAAACGGCCCGATATCATGGCCAATAGCACTGAGCGACATTGTGCCGATGGCGGTAATAATAAGTAAATCAAGCGCAATAATGCTAAGCGTGCGAATGGCGTTTATTGACACTAGATGAGTAAGCCGGAACACCTCAAGGAGCATCTGAACGATCAGGCCGCCAAACATTGCGAGCGGAAACAGCGGTAGGTAGGCGAACACTCTGATATCAGTGTGTGGGGCAAGCAGCCACGCCTCGCCTAGTACCAACCCTTTTTGTAGCAGCCAGCCAATGCCGATTGCTACCGCGATGAGAACTACCGACACAATGATCTCCCGTGGGTTCGTCTCTAGTTTGCGGGTAAACCGCGTCAGATCATACCCGTTGCGTATCATACGACGCTGCTGCGATGCCATGCCAGCGCGGTCGAAGATGCGACCAATGCGGCGGTTATAGATATTCATGATCGTAATACCTGAAATAATCGCTACGACGATACTGAGTGTTGCAAGACCCAGCGCTATATTGGTGATCTCCGGGTGACCCAGCTGGGCAAACGTTGGCGCTAGCCCGGCTGCGGTGCCGTGCCCGCCCGAAAAGCTGATCTCTAGCAACGAACCGAACAGCGGCGAGACCCCAAATAGCGGCGTTAGCAGTAGTACTGTTAGGCCAATTGCAATCACATACATACCCCATGCCATGGTGTTGCCAAACGCAATCATCGGCCCGGCTTGCTGCCACATCTTTTTTACGGTAGGGCGCTGGTGGCCGATAAACATGCCGGCAAACACTACATTAATAAGTATGGAGGGTAGCAATCCTAGCCAGCTAGATAACTCCTTAGGGATGATTTGTAGCACCTGATAGCCAATAAGTAGCAGTATCGCGCCGCCAATTAGTGAGCTGGGAATGAAATAGCGCTGTAAAAGCGGCGTATTACGCTTGATTGCCCGTGCTACAATCCACACGATAACCAGCACGACAATACTTTGGAACCAAATAGGCATAACTATTTCATTGTAGCACTAAACAGATGTGCTATCTGGTATAATAATGCGTAGTATGAAGGTCAGTCTAAATACAATCAAACAATATATTGATTTTGAATTGCCGCCAGTTGATGAACTGGTAGCGCGGATTAACGAGCAGTTGGGGCAGGTAGAGAAAGTTATTACTCTAGCTGAAAAGTACAAAGACCCACTAATCGTCAGAGTAATTACGGCGGAGCAGCATCCGGATGCGGATCGTCTGCGAGTATGCAAAGTAGATGACGGTGGTGTAGCAACTGATGTGCCGCGTGATGAAAACGGCTATGTACAGGTAGTATGTGGCGCGCCGAATGCGGTAGCAGGTATGCATGCAGTATGGCTGCCGCCAGCAAGTACGGTGCCGGCGAGCTTTGATGACCCCGAGCCATTTGTCTTAAGCGCCCGCGAACTGCGCGGCATCCTAAGCCAGGGTATGTTGGCGGCTGCTGACGAGCTGGCAATTGGCACCGATCATGACGGTATTATCGAAGTAAAGCCAGATGAATGGAACCCGAATGGTGTCGAGATCAAACCTGGCGTAAGCTTTGCTAAAGCATTTGGTATGGACGATGTAATCATTGATATTGAAAACAAGATGTTTACCCACCGCCCAGACTGTTTTGGGCAGCTGGGTGTGGCGCGCGAAATCGCCGGCATATTAGGGCATAGATTTACCAGCCCGGATTGGTATTGGAATCTACCGGAATTTACTCATGCCGAGGGCCTTAGCTTGGAGCTCTTTAACGGTGCGCCCGAGAAGGTGCCGCGCTTTATGGCGGTATCCGTGAGTGATGTGACTGTGGCTCCAAGCCCACTATGGCTGCAGTGTGAGCTGGTGCGCCTCGGCGGCAAGCCCATCAACAATATTGTGGACGCGACCAATTACGTTATGCTACTCACTGCACAGCCGACCCATGCCTATGATTACGACAAGCTGCGCGGCCACCGCGTAGGCGCCCGTATGGCGCGTAAAGGCGAAGAAGCCTTGCTGCTAAACGGCAAAACCTACCAGCTAGAGGAATCTGACATCGTGATTGCCGACGGCGAAGGAGTGATTGGCCTAGCGGGAATCATGGGCGGCGGCACGAGCGAAGTGTCGGCAGAGACAAAAAATATTGTGCTGGAAGTTGCCAGCTTTGACATGTATACGCTGCGTAAAAGCAGTATGCGCCACGGCGTGTTTACCGATGCCTTAACTCGGTTTAATAAAGGCCAATCGCCACTGCAGAATGATCGTGTACTGAACTTATTGCTAAAAAGTATTATAGACATGGCAGGCGGCCAGCAGGCTAGCGCCGTGCTGGATACTCGCGCGGCCCAGGCCGAATCGGTGTATGACGATCAAACCCTGAGCGGTGAGCTAAGCGTGACGCCGAGCTTTATTAACGAGCGCTTGGGTAGTAATTTGAGTTCTGATGATATCCGCGTGCTGCTGGGTAACGTAGAAATTGCCGCCATAGAAGAAGGTGGCAGCCTGAGCGTGACGGCGCCGTATTGGCGCACGGATATTGAACTGCCTGAAGATGTGGTAGAAGAAGTAGGGCGTCTATACGGCTTCGATACATTACCGCGCGAACTGCCAGCGCGCAGCAGTATGCCAGTATCGTATAATGCTGACTTTACAGCCAAACAGCGTGTTCGGGACGGTCTATCGCGAGCTGGTGCAAATGAACTATTGACATACAGCTTTGTACACGAACGGGTGCTTACAAATGCCGGGCAAGATGCTGCTAAGGCATTCCGTTTGGGCAATGCGCTCAGTCCGGATCTGCAGTACTACCGCCTTAGCCTTTTACCAAGCCTGCTGGATAAAGTGCATAGCAATATCAAGGCGGGGTATGATGAATTTGCGCTGTTTGAAATTGGCAAAGCCCACCATAAAGATGAATACGACAACGATGGGCTACCGCGCGAGTTTGGCCGAATAGCCGGCGTATATGCCAGTAAAAAAGCCGGCAAGGGCGCTGCTTACTACCATGCCAAGCGACTTGTCGAGCAAACGCTGAAAGACAGCGGCATTGGTGCTAATGTGCGGTACGAGCCGCTAACCAATTTTGACTTTGGGCAGCATGATGCCTTTCGTCAGCTTGCCGCGCCGTTTGATCCAGAGCGTAGCGCTACTATTTGGCTGGGTAAACAACTTGGCGGCGTGGTGGGTGAGTTCACTCGTAGCACTAGCAAGGGCTTCAAGCTGCCAGACTACGCTGCGGGCTGTGAATTATTCCAGTCGTTATTTACAAAAAACGTGTCAACCGTGCATGAGTATACGCCCTTAAGCCGCTTCCCTAGCACCAGCCAGGATATCTCGCTGAAGCATAGTGCAGATACCACGTATGGCGACCTGTTGGCCAGCGTAGAAAAGGCTTTAGCAGAAAGCGCAGGCGATATCCGCTATAGCGTAGAGCCAGCCACGATCTACCAAGCGAGCGGTAATGTTGATAGCAAAACTACCACGTTCCATATTACCTTCACGCATAGCGAGCGCACGCTTGTCGATGCCGACATCGCGCCAATTATCCACGCTATAGCTACTGCTGCCTCGGCCGAGCTTGGCGCCACGCAGGTATAAAAGTAGCTCTGCGCCATCGACGGGTGTCGACAGCACAGAGCTTGGAGAGCTCTATGAGCAGAGGACGCTCGGGAGCTTTTTAGGCGTAGGTGCCTTCATCGGCGCGCACAGCTTGATGCCACGTTTGGCCAGACCCTTCTTGATGCGGCTAAGCTGCTTCGCATCCTTACCCAGGTGCTGCAGATGCACTACCACCGTCGAGCCCTTGCGGGCGTTCTTGATGATGTAGTCGGCTGCCTTCTTCGGCGTCGAACCCTTTGCCCAGTCCTTTGGGTCAAGGTTCCAGAGGCAATTGTACTTGCCCTTGTCCTTCAGCACCTTGCGCACCGTCGCGTTGTGTGCACCGTAGGGCGGGCGCACGTAGTTGCTGTTGATGTACGGATGCGTGATCTGCTTCACGATCTGTTTGTACGACAGCTTGGTGAGCAGCGGGTGGTCATAGGTGTGCTCGATGACCGGCATACCCTTGCTGCGCGCGTAGCTCACCGACACTCGCCCAGCTTTCACGGCATTGCCGTTGGGCACGATGCCGATACCAACGTTCAGCCGCGCGGCCTCGTCCACGAGCTTCTTGAACTCGCTCTTGTTGCGCGCGGTATCATCGAAGGTCAGGAAGACCTTGCTCCCTACGTTACCACACTGGTACTTATTGTACGGCTTGGGTTTGGGCTTTGCGGTAGGGCTCGGCGCTGCACTCGGCTTGCTGGCCGGTACGGCCACGCGCTGTGCTGGCGTAGTAGCCCCGTTGTGGGCTGTGGCCGTGGGCGTGGTTGTGCCGCACCCCACCAGCGCACTGCCTAGCAGCAGTGCTATGACTCGCTTTATCATCGGGATTCCTCTCGGGTAGTGGTGGTCGATGATACTACTTTTTTACCATATTTATTGTAAAAATACAAGTATCTATCGTAAGTAGGCAATCATTTGCGCAAAATCCAAATAATCATGGGTAGTATTGCCAAATACTACGGCTAGCTCGTAGGCGGGTGGGCACGAACGCTCCAATAGCGCATCTAATCCCTCGGCACTGCCGTAGGGGTCGTGCTCATTTTGTACGAAAAGTGTACGTGGTAGTGTAGCCAGGCTCGGTAAAAAGTCAGCAGTGTCGCCGGCAATACCAGTGTGTGGCACACCCAGCAATATACAACGGTTTGGGCGCAGTATGCCGCGCGCCGTGCCCAGGGTGGCAATTACCGTGCCGATACTTTTAGCGATGATGGCATAGGAATGCTCTTCTTTCATTAATTGCCGCAGGTTCGAAAGCTCGGCCTCGATGTCTGCCAGCGGCGCACCCGTTTGCCAGTGCGCATAGTCATGTATCATCGGCTCGTAGCCCGCTTTAGCAAGAGCGGCGCCAAGCTGCCGGTTCCAGTCGTAATGCCGCGGGCTATTGCCGCCAAGGATAAGCACCTTCATGCCTATAGTGTACCATTAGGTCATTAGTGTACACTAGTAGTATGGGGCTTTTTAGCAAACTCTACTACCTTTTCGCGCCGTACGTCGACCATAGGGAGCGCATTGTCGGCACGTTCTTCGCTGGGCTCACTGAGCATAGTGCCGCACCCAGTACGCGGGCTCGGCTGCATGAATTATTGCAAAGCAATATTGCCGTCATAAATCTCTGGACAGAATACCGTTACAAAGGCTACAACTATCTTAAAAAGGCCAAACGGCGCGAGCTGTATGCGAATCTGGATAGTATTGCTGTAGATTTTGATCAGTTTGCCAGGGCTGCTGGCGGCGAGCTAACGCGCCATAGGGTGCTAGAGCTGCTGACCGAGTATTTTGCGCCTGCCCGCGGTGTGTACCAGTACCGCGAATCCAGCTCATTCGGCCGCCTGCTGCGTAATCCTGCCACAGAGCCGCTGGTGGGAGACTGCAACCAAATCGTCACGCTCTACATCTATGTATATTCACGCTACCACGATGTGCGTGACCTGAAGGTGCGTTTATTGCCGGGGCACGTGGCGCTGCATTTTGATGGTACGGATATCGAAGCGACGAACGGCACTTTTATACAATATGATGATCGCGACGGCGCCGAGCTGCAGCCAGTTGAAGAAATCGTTAGCATAAACCTGCTTGATACTACCGACGAAAACTTTGCCCGCAATGAGGTAGCGCCTCAGGACTTTTTGCAAGCCTCGCGCTTTGCGTTCATACTCAGCAGCGAGCGCGATATTGTACGCAATAATCTCGACGCCGCCTACGGCAAGCTAGTCAGTACTCTCATGCAACGCCACAATTATGCCCAGGCGCTGAAGTTTGCTAAACAAAGCAAAGATATGGAACTGTTGAGCGTCGTCGGCAACAACGGCGCGGTCTATCATATGGAACGCCACGAATACTCCGCGGCCCGGCGCTATGCCGAACACGCCGTGCGGCGCGCCGAGCTGGTAAAAAATAGCTACCACGCCGAGGGCATCCATCACTACCAGGCGGGCCGCTACCACGACGCCATCACGGCGTTCAAGCGCTACGGTGACGAGTCGCTCGTGCAAAAATGCTACACCGCGCTCTACGTCGGCGAGCAAAAAAAGCTTGGCGGCAACCTCACTACCGCCAACATCAAACAGTACGCCGGCACTATCCGCCGCATGTACAGCTACGCGAAAAAATCAGGCAATAAAGAGTTGCTAAAGCACGCCGATGGCCTGCGCAAACACCTGTAATTTTGATACAATATACACATGAAGCAAAAACTCACTTACCGCAAAATATTCCTTTGGTCGCTACTTGCCGCCATGATTGCCTTGTCGGCCAAGTGGCTGATGGTACAGCTGGGGCTGGAGTTTATCGAGCAAACCTCACTACATAACAGTGTGGTATCCAGTGCCATCTTTGTGCTTGGTTTCGTGCTATCTGCCACCATCGCCGACTACAAAGAGAGCGAGCGCATCCCGGCTGAGTTCGCCTCGAACATCGAGGACATGTACAACGATGCCAAAGAAACCCACAAAGCCTACCCCGGCTTTGACCTCGATCACTTCCGCACGAGCCTGATTGAAGTACTCAAGACCTTCCGCGAGGGCACCCGCGTGAACCGCCAGGGCGCACGGCGCGAAATTGCCGACCTCCAGGCATGTTTTGCCGACATGGAGCATGCCGGCGTGCCGCCGAACTTTGTCACCAAGCTGAAAACCCAGCAAACCCAGCTGATGCGCAGCCTGTTCCGGGTAAATTACATCCAGAAAATCCAGTTCTTGCCCTCGGCGTTCTTCCTGATTCGCGCCATTACCATCCTCGTGATTGGCTTGCTGCTATGCACCAACATTGACCCGCCACAGGGTGGGCTGTTCATTGTGGGCGCCATCACGTTCATCCTTATTTACATGGTGATTCTCATTCACCACATTTCAGTGCCGTTCCACGCCCAGGGCCGCACCCGCGACGATGTCAGCCTGTTCTTGCTGCGCGAAACGCGCGCGTTCCTAGAGGGAGAGGCCAAAAAGGAGTAGAGTTGGCTTAGCCAGCTATTACTGCTTCTGCTGTTCTAGCGCGTCAAAGTACTCATCGAGCGTCGGACGATTGTGGTCACGCAAGTACTGGTCTTGCACGGAGTCCGTATAGGCATCTGTCAGTAGCACGCCCGCAAGCACCACCACTGTCGCTATCAGTAGCACGAGCGGCAGCTTCGCCTGCGAAAAGTTGCGGTCGCTGCGGTACATGGCGACAATCAGCCCCACTATGGCAGCCACGAGCACGTGGCGTACTGCGATGGCGAGCGAGTGCAACACTTCGAGCAAACCTACAAGGGCTACATCACCGACACGCCTCGCGGCAAGCGCGGCAACTCTATCGAGCAAGTCGTGTGCCTTTACAGCGATGCCACGCTTGCCGAGATGCGCACCGCAAAAGGTGGGGCCTCGGCCGATGTGGACTTGGGGCATTGGCGGCAGCTTGGGTGCGTATTGGAGCGTGAACTGGATGGCCGCATACTGCGCGGGCGGATTACTGAAGTTGAGGCCTACGACCAGACCGATGCGGCCAGCCATAGTTACCGCGGCAAAACCGAGCGGACGGCCGTCATGTTCGGCCCGGCCGGGTATTTGTATGTGTATTTTACCTACGGCATGCACTACTGTTGCAATATAGTGGTGGGCGAGAAGGGGTATGGTGCGGCTGTGTTGATTCGTGCCATCGAACCGCTAGAGGGCGAAGATGCGATGCTGGCTAATCGGCATGGTCGCGGCGGCGCTGAGCTTAGTAATGGCCCGGCTAAACTATGCCAAGCATTCGGTATTGATAAGCGTTTGAATGGCCATGATTTACGCACCGCGCCGCTGCGGTTGATCCCAGCCGATCCTACGCCGCCGCAGCACATCATAGCTACTCCCCGCATTGGCATCAGCCAGGCAAAGGACGTGCTGTGGCGGTTCATGCTTATCGAAGAATCCAAAACGCAAAGTAGCATAAACAACTATTTACTTATTTACACATTTGTGTTATAATGAAGATATAATGAATGCTCTATTGATGGGTCTTGAAGCCCAGCCAGATTATCCAGCCAAGGATCTTACCGATAGCAACGCGGAGCTGTTAAGCCTGATGCTGGCAAATCCCACGCTCGCTCATGGAGGTCATGTGGCAATCGAGCAGTGTGTGCCAGCCTTTCGACTATTTCATCCTGCGGCTATGGGCAGCGCTGATAGGATTTTTGACGAAGGCCGCCACCTAGAAGCCATAGATTATGGTGTGGTGTGCTACGAAGCATTATGCGCAATGCTGGCCGCCAAGAAAGAAAATCTGGATATTCGTATTGCTGCCAAGGTGTGCGCCCTGCTAGAGCGAACAACAACCGGCAGTATTGAACGCTATGTGCACGATGCGGCCGATGAAATGCGTCATGAACTGCCTCGCACGGCTCGTGTGATACACGAGGCATCCGCAAGGCATTATGGCTATTTTGCTAATCTCGCTGTCACTGGTGCTGCATTGGCATGGCAGATGGAATCAGATGCCATCAATACTCACTACTAGTCTCCAAACGCAGCTGGGTGTTATTGTTGCTTTTGCTTCTCTAGCGCGTCAAAAAACTGGTCAAGCGTTGGCCGGCCATGATCTTTTAGGTATTGGTCTTGTACCGAATTAGTATAGGCATTGGTGAGTAATAATGCTCCCATAACCGCAATGCTGCTGATTAGCAGCACTAGCGGTAATTTTGCCTCACTAAAGTTGCGATCGCGCCGGTACATGGCAATTACCAAGCCCGTTACTACCCCTGTAATTACTACAAAGGTCATTATCGCTACCGTCATTGTCTGGCGTAAGTAGGCCAGGCTGGTAGTAATGTCGATGTTATCTGGGTTGGTCGATTTATACATTGCACCTGCCAGTACGCCCGCTAGCATAGTGAGCGGCAGCAGTAAGCAAACCAGCGTAAGGGCGATAGTGCGTAAGCTTGGTCGTTTGTTCATGGTATCTTCCAGCTTATTTACCACCAAACAGCCCGCCCAGGTGCTCTTTTACGGTGTTTGCGAGGTTGCCTAGGTCGATATTCTTTACGTCTTCCAAGTCCAGTTTGCCGTCGCCATTTTGGTCGGCGGCTTCTTTTAGTTTCTCTATTTGTTCGTTGTTAGCGCCGTCTTTTAGGCTTTCTAGGTCGGCGGCATCTAATTTGCCATCGCCGTTTAGGTCTGCCTTTGCTTTTAGATCGTCTAGTAAGCTCATATAGCACCTCCTTGGTTATATATCTATTGTACCCCATTTGTATCGTATACTGGGGGTATGAAACAAATTCTACTAGTCACGGGTAACGAGCGTAAAATAGGCGAGGCGCGGCTGGCGTGCGAGCCGTTTGGGATTGAGGTGGTAAACCAGGCATTCGATATCGATGAAATCCAGTCCACCGACCCGCGCAAAATCTCTGAGCATAAAGCCCGTGCAGCCTATGCGCTAACCGGCGAGCCGGTAGTGGTGACCGATACCTTTTGGACTATCCCGGCGCTGGGTGGCTTCCCGGGTGCCTATATGAAGGAGGTCGCCGAGTGGCTTACCGAGCAGGATTTTCTCAACCTTCTGGCTGATAAATCCGACAAGCGCATTAGCTTTAGTGAAAACATCACCTATTTTGATGGCCAGGAAGCAACGTTCTTTACCAAAGAGTTCTGGGGCCAAATCGTCCCGCCACGCGGCACGGGTAACCATATGGAAAACGTGGCTGAATTTGAGGGCAAAACGCTAGGTGAGCGGCGCGCCGAAGGCGGGTTTAGCCACAAGCCAGAAGATTACGTGTGGCATGATTTTGCTCAGTGGTATATAGCGAGACAAGCAGAGTAGACATTGACTTTTTAAATATCCTGTGATATAATTGAGAAACTCTCAATTCTGAGCGACCATCCTACTTAAGGAGTAAATTATGGCCGACACCAAGCCTCGGCGCTGTCCCTCCTCCATTCCCGTCCTTCCCGCGCATTTTGTGGGGAGGACGGTCTTCATTTGCAATCCAAATAGGCTAGAATGTTTTATCGAGTAGCTTTAACCCGGTTTCATCGTCGAACCTTCGGGTAAGTGGTGTATCTAGTGGGGTAATGAGCAGCTCGCAGGTTAGCCCTACGGTCATTTCCTTCACATGCCCACCTATGCTTGCGAAGTCGCGGCCGCCGAAGCTGCCGTGTATATGCCAAAATGGCTCGCCGTCTACCCACGCCAGGTTGCCATGCAGGCTTAGTATTTCCAAATTGTCGCTATACTCGCGCCATTCGTACTCGCGCTCCGCCAGGTTGTAGTAGCCGAGCGTCATCATGCCGGATCCACCAAGCCCCTGCACCCACGCGCCCTTTAGCTCATGCTCGCGTGCGAATTCTTGTAGCTTAGCATGCAGCTTCTCGCCGCGGTTTAGTACTAGTAATATGGCGTTTTGGCTAGGGAATACTTTCATAAATCTAGTATACTGACTATATGGCAAATTCGTATATTATTTAGCTAAGCAAAGTTAAGAACTCAATAGAATACAAAAAAGCCAGCATCGGCGGTCGGTCGAAACCTTAGGCCTATCTGGCAATGGTGATATCTCTATAGTAGCAAAAATGTGTTAAAAAGTCAATACATTTATGCGCCTGGTGTTATAGAAAAACATGTTGAAGCATGTTCCACTAGCAATGGATTTTTCTTCGAAAAATCCATTGCTAGTATATCATGTTTTCGCATCAAAATAAACGTCATATACGGTATAATGACACTATCACGAAGCCTGAACCTAACGCCTGCCCATCTTGCGGCTCTACCGATGTCGCCGAATATTTGTATGGCTATGTCGCACTCGATGATGAACTCGAGCAGCAGTTAGAGGAGGGAAAAATCATCCTCGGTGGCTGCGCCATCTCTGACGACGCACCGGAATATTGCTGTAATGTTTGCGGGAACGAGTGGTAAGCTGCCAAGTGGGCTTGACACGTTTGTTTACATTCTCCTTGCAAATGTAAACAAAATGTGCTAAACTGTTTACATTAGTAAAGGAGATGTAAACGAAATGGGAATTATTGGTACCAACGTTCAGCAATCAAGAGGCTTCAAGGCTTTTATTCCTAATGATTTTCCTCCTGAAGCGCAATTATCGTTCCCGCGGTCAGTATCCGTTAAGCATACAGAGGCAATACGGCTACTTGGCAAACTTGATGGCATAACTCAATTACTCCCCGACAAAGACTATTTCCTAGAAATGTTTGTACGTAAAGACGCATCCTCCTCAAGTCAGATAGAGGGAACTAAGGCTACGATGATGGATGCGATTGAGGCGGCGAACGTCGAGCGCAGTAATGATTTGCCAGCGGATGTCGATGATATTCTACACTACATAGATGCTCTAAATTATGGTCTAGATAGAGCCGTTAATTTCCCATTCACATTGCGCTTTATTCGCGAGCTGCACGAAAGACTAATGACAGATGCTCGTACAACTCATAACGCGTTTCCGGGTGAGTTTCGGACTAGCCAAAACTGGATTGGTGGTACTCGCCCAGATAACGCAAGGTTCGTACCGCCACCTGTAGCAAATATGAACAGGGCACTCGGTCAATTTGAAGACTTTATTCATGCTGAAGACGACTATATGCCACTAGTAAAGGCTGCATTGTTGCACGCGCAATTTGAAACAATTCACCCGTTTGCCGATGGCAATGGACGTACTGGTCGCATGATTGTCACGATGTTTCTATGGCATGTCGGCCTACTTGAAATGCCTGTGCTATACTTATCTTCATATCTGAAGAAGCACCAAGACGTGTACTATGAGCGACTTAATGCCTATCACTCAGAAGAAGACAAAATTGCTGACTGGGTAGAGTTTTTTCTAGACGGCATTATAGAAATTGCTGCATCGGCGATAAACACCTGCCAGTCAATCACTGAACTTCGCGAGCGTGATATGCGTAAAGTCCAGCAATTAGGGCGTGCGTCAGCACCAGTAACAATGGATGTTTTGCGTAGGTTGTATCGCCTACCGACGGTGGGTATCGCAGATATTGTTCAATGGACTGGCTATACTCGACCTGGCGCATATAGAGTAATCGAGCGTCTTGTCGACATGCAAATCCTATATCCAACTAAAGAAAAGGATAGCTATGGTCAGAAGTATACGTATAATGACTATGTCGAGCTATTCCAAGATGTCGAGGCGGGGGACGATATATGAGCGGGTTCTTGGGGAGCGGCTTAGGCTTCTGGGAAATCGTAGCTGCGATAGTTGTTGTCGCGGCTGCTTTTATCGCAGTTAAGATTACATTTAGCTTTGATATCAATAAGTTTATAGAACGTCGAGATAAAAATAATGTTACAAAGTTAAAGAATGCTTGCCCACACTTCAGTCTCGTTATGCTTGGCGATAACATGATTGAAGTTCGCTCTTTATACTACAAACCTGCAGGCACGTTACATCACTTTTGTCGTCAGTGCGGGCTAGAGAATCCTCTTGATATAGAACAGCATGAACGAGACGCAAACTATTATTTCAAAAATCCCTTAAAGCTTGTCGATGCGCAGAAGAAATTCACGAAATTAGCCAAGAGAGCCGGTAAAATTGTGTGATAACAAAATAATCCTCGTCGGCTGCGCCATCTCCGACGACGCGCCGGAATATTATTGCAATGATTGCGGGATGGAGTGGTAGCAAATGTCTCTGTTAATAAGGTATACTTAGATTAAGTATGACAAATCTATCTTGGAACGAAATCAGCGACCGAGCGACTGAATTTGCCAGCAAGTGGCAAGGTGAAACTTACGAAAAGGGTGAAAGCCAAAGTTTTTGGAGTGACTTTCTTGCTGTTTTCGGAATTAATCGACGTCGTCACGGCGCTTTTTTTGAGTATGCAATCAAAAAGGGTAGTGGCACCCAAGGTTTTATCGATATGTTTTGGCCGGGCAAGCTTCTTGCAGAACAAAAGTCTGCCGGCAAAGATCTTAGTAAAGCAAATATCCAAGCCTATGAATATCTTGAGGCTATGCCTGACCATGACCTCCCTGAAGCCATCGTAGTTAGTGATTTCGCCAATTTCCATTTCATTCATCTCGATACAGGTGAAAAGGTTGAGTTCACACTCGCAGATTTCCCTAAACATGTCAAACTTTTTGGCTTTCTTCTTGGTCAGGCTAGCAAAAACATCGCCGAGCAAGATCCAGTCAACCGCAAAGCCGCTGAGTCTATGGCGCGCTTGCATAACCAGCTGCGTGACGATAAGTATACTGGCCACGATCTCGAAGTTCTTCTTGTACGTCTTGTATTCTGTATGTTCGCCGACGACGCAGGTATTTTCGACCAACATACGCTCGCAGACTATATTAAGCAGCGCACAAGCTCAGACGGCTCGGATCTTGGTTCGCGTCTTATCCAGATATTTCAAATACTCAATACACCCTACGACGAGCGTCAAAACTCGCTCGACGAGGCCATTGCTAGCTTGCCGTACGTCAACGGAGGCTTATTTGCCGACCCTATCAACACGCCAAGTTTCACTGGTGCTATGCGCGCAGAAATCCTCTCAGCCATGGAGCTCGACTGGTCAAAGGTTAGCCCCGCCATCTTTGGCAGCATGTTCCAAGGCATCATGGACGAAACCCAGCGCCGCAACCTCGGCGCGCACTACACCAGCGAGGTTAACATCCTTCGCGTCATCAAACCCCTCTTTCTCGACGATTTGTACAAAGAATACGCAGCCGCCCTCCGCTCAGGTCCACGCAAAAAATTCGACGAACTCCGCAAACTCCAAGACAAACTTGCCGCACTCAAATTCCTCGACCCAGCTTGCGGCAGCGGCAACTTCCTCGTCATCACCTACCGCGAACTGCGCAAACTCGAGCACAAAATCGTTGCGAGTTTAGCCAAAAACAGCGACCAAATCGACATGCTCGCCAGCGCCGGCCATGGCAGCGGCACCTTGCGCGTCAACGTCAACCAAATGTACGGCATCGAAATAGAAGAGTTTCCGTCGCTCGTCGCCCAAGTCGCCCTCTGGCTCACCGACCACCAAATGAACATGGAATACTCCGCCGAATCCGGTAAAACCTTCAAGCGCATCCCGCTCACCGCCAGCCCCAGCATCGTCAATGCCAACGCTCTCACTACCGATTGGGCAGATGTGATTGCACCGAGCGAGTTGAGTTATATCTTGGGAAATCCGCCATTCAACGGCTCTCGCACCATGAGCAAAGAGCAAAAACATGACCTACTTGCCGTCGTCGGCGATATCAAAGAAGCTGGCTTCCTCGATTTTGTGACAGGCTGGTATTTCAAAGCGGCCGAGTTCATGAGTCAAAATCCAGCCATCAAAACCGCGCTCGTTTCGACCAATTCTATCACGCAGGGCGAACAAGCCAGCATTCTTTGGAAGCCGCTATTCGAGCGTGGCGTTCACATCGATTTTGCCCACCAAACATTCAAATGGAGTAACGACGCCAAAGGCAACGCCGCGGTCTATTGCGTCATTATCGGCTTTGGTCTCTTGCCAACTCGGAAACGGCGTATATTTGAATACGCCAACATCAAAGGTGAACCAAACGAAATTACTACACAAAATATCAATGCGTATCTAGTTGATGCGCCAAGCGTCTTTGTTGGTACGCAGCAAAAACCGCTTTGCGACGTGCCAGAAATGAACTTCGGCAACATGCCAGCCGATGGCGGTAATCTAATTTTGTCACAAGCAGAGCGTGACGAAATCATCGCAAAGTATCCGCAGGCCGAGCAGTTCATCAAAGAACTTATCGGCGCAAAAGAGCTTATCCAAGGAGGCAACCGCTACTGCCTCTGGCTGACTGGGACTTCGCCGAGCGAGCTTCGCGCTATTCCGCCGATCCTTGAGCGCATCGAAAAGAATAGGGAAGTGCGCGCCGCTTCGTCGCGCCCACAACTTGCCGATATTCCGACGCTTTTTGCACAAATTACCGCCGACCCGACAAAATACGACCAAGCTATTGTTGTTCCTGCACACTCATCCGAAAACCGTAAGTATCTGCCCATTGCCGTTTTTGGTAACGACAAAGTTGTACACAATAGCTGTCTTGCGATTCCAGCAGCGACCCTCTACCACTTCGCCATCCTCACCAGCCGCATGCACATGGCCTGGATGCGCGCCGTCGCCGGCCGCCTGAAAAGCGACTATCGCTACAGCAAAGACATCGTCTACAATAGCTTTATCTGGCCAGAAGTCACCAAAACCCAAAGAGCCGAAATCAAAACCCTCGCCCAAAACATCCTCGACGCCCGCGCCCAATTCCCAGACTCTTCTCTAGCCGACCTCTACGACCCCCTCACCATGCCGCCAACCCTCGCCAAAGCCCACATCGCTCTCGACCGCGCCATCGACAAACTCTACTCCAAAACCCCATTCATCTCCGACACTGAACGTGGAGCATTACTCTTCGAAAAATATCAGCAAAAAGTCAACCCTCAAGCCTCTGAAGTAGAGAAAGGAGTAGTATAGTGTCAAGACAGATCCCTTTTAATGTATCAGCCAGGACTGCTCGACTTATAGGACGCGAGAACGTAGGTAGTGCGCAGGCTGCAATCATTGAGTTAATTAAGAATGGTTATGACGCTGATGCCGAAACTGTTCAACTTACATTTGACGGTTCAGTATTGCTAATAGCCGACACTGGCGATGGAATGTCTGAATCGGTCATTGAAAAATACTGGATGACTATAGGTACAGACAATAAAGACATAGCTCCTTTGACCAAGAATGGCCGTGTTAAGTCTGGCGCGAAAGGTATAGGTAGGTTTGCCCTAGACAAATTAGGTGATACTGTCGAAATGCTAACAAAGACCAGCGACTCGGATAACGCTTTCAAATGGACTATGGACTGGAGAATGTTTGACGAGAAGGGCGTCAGCGTGAACCAAATAAATGCCGACCTACAAGCTGTAACCGATACTAAATTTCTAGAAGCGCAAAAGCAGCTGGGGCTTGAGGCTACGGGCAAGGGTACGATTCTGAAGATTGGCGCGCTGCGTGACATATGGGATAAAGATGAGCTCGATTCTCTATATGGCGCGCTCGAGTCATTAGTGCCAACTATTGAGAATGATGCTTTTACGCTAACCATGATATCTAGACAACACCCTGCCGACTACGGAGTAGTGCAGCCTTTAATGGCGTCGGATTTTGACTACAGAATAGAATCTCACTACTCGTCAGAGCATAGAGCAGTACAGATAAAGATGTTTCGTAATGAGTTATCAATTGACAAGCTGAAGACTGCATACAGAGGTGTTTTTTCTCAGAAGCACATGTCTAGCGATAACTTTCAGCTTCAGGCATTCGAAAAAAGCTATATTGAGAAAACCGTAGATGTTGGCGACCTTATTGGCGGCGGTATTGAAAAAGAAATACTAGACTCAATAGGGGACTTCGATTTTGATTTCATCTTTGCAAAAAATCAGGTTAGTCCAGAGGACAAGAAAGTCTATCCTTATAAAACGATTGATTATGGGTCTAGAGCCGAATGGCTCAAACAGTTTAGTGGAGTAAAAATATATAGGGATAATTTTCGAGTTCGACCCTACGGTGAAAACGGCGACGATTGGTTGAGACTAGGCGAAAGGCAGGCAAGAAGTCCTCAGGGTCCCGGTCAACGGATTGGAGCATATCGTATACGACCTAATCAGATTGCAGGTGCAGTTCGTATTTCTCGAATGGATAGCACGGGGCTTCAGGATAAATCAAGTCGTGAGGGAATTCACGAGGATGCATCGTTTAGATTACTGAAGAATATCGTAGTAGCAATTATTAATCAATTTGAAATGGATAGGAATATCGTACAGTATTCTATTCGACAGGAGTTTCTTAAGATAAATCGGACAGAAGGGTCAAAACAAGAGGGTGAAAAAGCCCTCAAGAGTGTGAATGAAGGTAAAGACGGCCCATCTGAGTCTAAGGCAAATGCCAGCGCACTAGCTAACTACGTAGAGGTTCTGAAGGATGAGAACGAAGACCAGCGTGAAGAAATCAGGATAATGCGTAGCTTAGCGAGCTCGGGGCTTGTGACGGCGGCCGCAGCGCACGAACTGTGGGGATATCGAAATCAACTTGAAACACGGGCAAGTAGCTTGAGAAGTGTACTTGAGGACCATATACCAGAAAAGAGCATGAGTAATGTTGATATGATATATAATCCCTACATTCACATCCAGAATATAGAAGAGACTGATAGGCATATAGCGGGTTGGCTCAATTACGCCCTAAAGCCCATTCGAAAAGATCGTAGAAGTGCGCAAAAGGTATATATAGATACTTACCTAAACTCACTCCATGAGTCGTGGGATTATATGCTTAACGCAAAACACGTATCGCTAGATATTGAGAATATTCCAAAAAATATAGCTATAAAAATGTATCCGATAGATTTGGATTCCATTTTCAATAACTTGATCATTAATTCCATAGATTCATTTTGGCAAAGCACAAAAAATATGGATCGTAAAATAAGTGTTTCGGCCCATAGAAGTGGCAAGAATGTCATCATCGACTACCAAGATACAGGAGATGGTCTTGCCGATGAATTCAAAAACGATCCCGAGCAAATTTTCTTACCACATGTGACATCAAAGCGAAACACTAAAACAGGCGAGAGCACAGGCATGGGTATGGGGATGTATATCGTTAAAATGATAGTCGACGAATGCAAGGGTCAGATTGAGATTAATAACACTGGCACTGGCTTTGGTCTTTCGATATCCTTTAGGGCGGTCAAATGAAAAAAACCATTTACTATATCGATGAGTCACAAGGTGATATCATACAGTTTGCAACAAGAATGAATAGCACACCTAATTTCAAGGTTGAGTATCTACAAATAACTGACGGCATGAGCCTTAACGATGTCATCGAACATCTAAGCGAACAGCATTTCGAATGCCTCGTGGTCGACTTCTTTTTGAAGCAAGAAGCCAAAGTTAACTTTTTGGGCGATGATATAGTAGCAGCCTACCTTAACCGCTATCCTAACTTTCCGATTCTGATGCTCAGTAATAAAGACGATGGTGCCATCGAACAATCTGAAGACATTAACGTCGCAATAATCAGATCTAAGAGAGAATATAGAGAGAATCCAGGCTTATTTATCACCCGACTTGAAAAAATGATAGAAAATTATCAAGACTCTATTACTCAAAAATCTGATGAGTTAGAGAACCTGAAGCTTAAGGAGGCGCAGGGTACTATTAATGCCAACGAAGAGGAGCGATTAATAGAGTTGGATGCTTTTCTCGACGAATCTCTTGACTCTTCAAACAAAGTGCCTAATTCAGCGCGCATGAGTTCAAACGCAAAACGGCTAGATAGCCTCATCCAAAAGGCAGATATTATAATTCGAAAGATGACCGACGGTGAAGAAGTTTAGGGAAAGTCATCCGATTCGTACTGCGGATGTCGCCGAGGAGAATGATTATCATAAGTACCTTCCTCAGCTTACAAAAGACTTTAATGGCAGATGCGGATACACTGACAGCAGTCACGTATATTGGGGCGTTAAGTTTCAAATAGATCACTTTGCTCCACTTAAGCCAGACGTTAAAGAAAACAAAAAGCAAGCATTCAAGGACGGTGAGCTTAATTACTATAATCTTGTGTACGCTTGCCCTCAGGTGAATAGAGCTAAGTGGAATGATTGGGCCAGCGATAGTCCTACAACTCCTATTTTAAATGATAAAGGCTACTACGATCCTTGCACCGAAGATTTCAACGACCATTTTTATAGAACTGATGGCGGTGGTATTATGCCAAAGGCTGGTGATGTCGTTGCGGAGTATATGTGGAGTAAACTGAAACTTTACTTAAAAAGATACGAACTTTATTGGCGGATTGACATACTAAAAGAAAAACAAGCCCATCTGAGTGACATAAGCCATAAAATTGATGACGATACTGAGATTTTGCGTCTAATACGCGATTTTGGCGATGAAATACGCAAGTACGAAAATTATTTAGACTTGAATAAGAATTCAATAGCATGAATAAGAAAATAACTGGCTCATACTACACTCCAGAGAGACTTGCTGATTATATAGTATACCGGTTGTTTGGTGAGGTGGGAGCTGACTATAAGTTTGACAAGGATAAGAAACTCGACGTCCTCGAACCAAGCGTAGGTGGGGGCATGTTTCTGGCTTCACTACTAAATGGAAATTACTATGGTGGTAGATACGAGCTTAAAATTCCAAAGCTAAAGATCGATGCTGTAGAAATTGACCCCGAGGTAGCACAAGAGACACAAAAGAGAAGCAAAAAATACGACAAGTCAAAAGGGGGCGTTGAGATCATAAATGATGATTACCTGGGACACTTTCTAGCTAGTGACAAAAAATATGATCTAATTATAGGTAACCCTCCTTATGTACGAAGGCGAAATATGGAACCTGAACAACGTGAGTTATGTGCAGAGGTGCACAAAGCAACGGGCTTGCGTGATATAAATCCAAAAAACTTGTGGACTAGTTTTTTGGCGGGATCCAAGGAGTCGTTAAAAGAAAAAGGCGTCATTGCTTTTATACTCCCTACGGATTTACTACAGGTAAAGTATTCCGAGGAAATAAGAGAGATGCTACTCAGAGATTTTGATAGAGTTGAAATATTTACGTTCAACTGGCTGGCATTCAAAAAGTTCGATGATATAGAACAAGATGTAGTTATTTTGATATGCTCTAATGGGCACGGCAAAAGAGATGAAGCTGAGTTCTGGCATATTAATAGCGAGAAAGACCTCGATGAGCCAAAGGTCACTCCAGACAGTAGTAACACCCAACGCAGCACTCTTAATAAGTGGACGAATTACGCGCTCACTGGCGAGGAGCTTGAGTTTCTTGATTATCTCTACAATGAAGTGATTAAACCTAAAACCGTTCGAGACTACTGTGATTCTGGTGCTGGCATCGTAACTGCAGCAAATGATTACTTCATTATTAGCCGACATGAAGTAGACAGGTATTCCCTAGGAGACATTGCAAAGCCAACCATTAAGAAAAGCTCATCTATGCTTCCTGCAGTTGTGCTTACGGAGGCTGATCTCGACAAAAAAGAACAAGAAGGATCAGAAATTTTGTTCGTAGACTTTCCTGATAAGCCTAAGGCTGAATTCCCTAAGAGCCACAGAGAGTATCTTAAGAAGGGTGAGCAAGAAGGCATCCATCAACGATATAAGATGCTATTACGAGACAATTGGTATGTGGTGCCCTCAGTCTGGTCATCTGAGGCTTTTTTCACAAAAAGATCTCATCTTTACCCGCGCGTCATTATTAATGAGGGTGATGCGTATGTAACGGATGCATTCTATCGAATTCGCATGAAGGAAGGGTACGATTTAAAGAACCTAACATTTTCGTTCTATAATACATTTACCTTTATATACGCCGAACTCATGGGAAGATATTATGGAGGTGGCGTACTGGAGCTGACTCCTAACGAGTTTAAAGACTTACCACTACCGTACATTAACGGATCTCTGAGCGCTAAATTAAAAAAGCTAGATAGGCTTGTGAGGAATGAAGCAGGTTTAGAGAAGATTCTTGATTACACAGATAGTATTATACTTATGGAACATTACGGACTTTCTGAAGCTGATGTTAAAAAGTTGCGTGTAATATATCGCAAACTTTTGGTTAGAAGGTTAAAAAAGGATACCATAGAAATATAATGACTGGCTTAAATAAACAATTTGGCGATGAAGGTGAGCGAGAAGTTGTAGAAAATGTGAGGTGCGCCAACTTTCGCCAACTGCACGGCGTGCAAACTATAAAATGTTCAATTATACTGGGCTCGATAAACTTCCGTTTTTCGTGTTATTAAACAAATAGGACTATAAAAATGAGTGACAAGGCAAGTTTTACGCGCAACTTAGTAAAAGGCAAAATAGCCGAAACGATCTTTGCACAAATGTTCCGCGAAGCTAAAAAATATACTGTGCTAGAGTTTGGGTATGAAAAGATTATTCCCGAGCTG
>JBLMYW010000040.1:0-3572 GCA_050258515.1 Acidobacteriota bacterium
ACGACTACAAACCGGAATGGCATGAAAATACGACGCTAGAGCTGCTATGGTGGGGGATTCCGATTGCCGTCATTTCTATTTTGGCAGTGATTGCCTGGAACACCAGCCATTCGCTCGACCCTTATAAACAAATCGAATCGGATAAAGCAGCGATCAAAGTGCAAGTAGTGGCCTTGCAGTGGAAGTGGCTATTTATTTACCCGCAGCTGGGCGTGGCAACGGTAAATAAATTGCCAATTCCTGAAAAAACGCCAATTCATTTTACGATTAGCGCTGATGCGCCGATGAGCGCGTTTTGGGTGCCGACGCTGGGCAGCCAGATATATGCGATGAATGGCATGTCGACCCAGCTGAACTTGATCGCTGATCGTACCGGTGAGTTTACTGGCGTTAGTAGCAATATCAACGGCAAAGGATACGCCGATATGAAGTTTACGGTGTATTCTAAGACTGAAAAAGACTTTAACGAATGGGTAAAATCCGCTCAAAACTCGGCAAACATGCTAGACCGCACGATGTATGAGCGGTTGGCACAACCTGGGGTTACCGACGAAGCTACCTATATGCTAACTGATGCCAGCCTATACGATACTATCGTGAATAAATATATGCATGGGATGTCGCACGGCAGCAGCGATAGCGGTACACACGTGATGCCTGACGGCACGGTTATGAAAAATAGCGATATGCAGAAGCAAGAGCACATGGAGGGAATGTAATGGAGTGGCTGATTGGGAGATTTGATTTGAGCTATTTGCCGTCCGACCCGGTAACGATCGGAGCGGCCATTGGTATGCCAGTCATCCTTTTGGCTATCGTTGCAGGGCTAACTTACTTTAAAAAGTGGAAGTGGCTATGGACACAGTGGATTACTACTGTAGACGCTAAAAAGATCGGCACGATGTATGCGATAGTGGCAATAATTATGCTGATACGCGGTGGCGCCGATGCCTTAATGCTGCGCGCCAGTACGGCAGTGGGCGGCCCGGGCGGCCAGCAGCTGTTTGATACTGATACGTTTCAACAGGTGTTTACCGCGCACGGCACCATCATGATTTTCTTTGTGGCAATGGGCTTAATGTTCGCATTGTTTAACTGGGCGGTACCGCTATTAATCGGCGCTCGCGATGTGGCATTTCCGTTTTTAAATAGTATGGGATTTTGGCTGTTTTTCGCTGGTATGATACTAGTGAATGCCTCGCTGGTGGTGGGCGGATTTAGCAATGGCGGCTGGCTCGGCTATCCGCCGCTTACCGAATTGCAATATAATCCTGGGCCAGGCGTGGACTACTGGATATGGAGCTTGCAGATAGCAGGTATTGGTAGCTTGCTGGGTGGCGTGAACTTCTTCGCTACCATCGTAAAAGCGCGAGCTAAAGGTATGAAGTTCATGAAGATGCCGATCTTCGTATGGAGCGTATTCGTCACCAGCGTGCTGATTATGATTTCGTTCCCAATGCTAACGGCAAGCTTGGGACTACTTAGCCTTGATCGCCTGGCGGGGATGCACTTCTTTACCAGCGACGCGGGCGGTAACCCAATGATGTACATTAACCTGATATGGGCATGGGGGCATCCGGAGGTATATATATTAGTGATGCCGGCGTTTGGTATCTTCAGTGAGGTGGTGGCAACCTTTTGTCGCAAGCGTTTATTCGGGTACAAAACGATGGTGTGGGCGCTGCTCGCCATCATGTTCTTTAGCTTTATCGTGTGGCAGCACCACTTCTTTACCATGGGGGCGGGCGCTAACGTCAATGCGTTCTTTGGCATTATGACGATGATCATTGCTATACCAACCGGCGTGAAGCTGTTTAACTGGATATTCACGATGTATAAGGGCAACATTGAATTTACGGTGCCAATGGTGTGGTTTATGTGCTTTGCCGTGACGTTTACAATCGGCGGTGTGACGGGTGTGCTGATGAGTATTCCGGCTATCGACTTCCAGATCCATAACAGCATGTTCCTGGTAGCACACTTCCATAATGTGATTATTGGTGGCGTGGTATTTGGCTACCTAGCGGGCCTAACGTATTGGTTCCCGAAGATATTTGGGTTCCGCTTGCATGAGCGCTTGGGGCGATACGCGGCCTACTGCTGGGTTGTAGGCTTTATGCTGGCATTTATGCCGCTATATGCGCTTGGACTAATGGGTGCGGTGCGCCGGCTTGACCATTACGATGACCCAGCGTGGATACCCTTCTTTGTGGTGAGCGCCATCGGCGTCGTAGTGATTGGGATAGGTATGGGTCTCTTGGTGCTGCAGCTTGCCTATAGTATATGGAAGCGCAAGACACTGATTGACAAAACGGGCGATCCGTATGACGGCCGCACTTTGGAATGGTCGGTGCCAAGCCCGGCGCCACACTACAACTTTGCTATTAGCCCAGTGGTATCGCGCATTGATGAGTGGTGGTACCAAAAGCAAGACGGCGTAACGCTACCGCGCGACGAAGACTATAAACCCATCACACTGCCTAAGAATACACCGCTTGGCTTTTTGATCGGCATGGCGTCACTAGTGCTCGGGGCCGCGTTAATTTGGCATATTTGGTGGCTGGCGATAGTGTCGTTTGTAGCCATTGTGGTATTTGCGATTGTGCGCGGGATGGATGATTTTGCCGAATACACTATACCTGCCGCTGAAGTGATGCGTATGGATAAGGAGGCGCGAGGACTATGAACGAGACAGAGCTAGCGCACAAACGCGATAAGCACCAACTGGGCTTTTGGGCCTACATTATGACTGACTGTATGTTGTTTGCCAGCGTGTTTGCTACCTATATGATACTAAAAAATGCCACGGCTGGCGGCCCTGGCGCGCACGAGCTGTTCGACCTGGGTTACGCGCTAATTTTGACGCTACTGTTACTTACTAGCAGCTATACGGCCGGACTAGCTAACTTGGCCCTGCATAATAACGCCCGCAAAGAATTTATCGGCTACTTGGCCGCTACGATTGTACTCGGTATAAGCTTTTTGGTGTTAGAGCTGCGCGAATTTGGGCTGTTGATTGCCGAAGGCCACGGGCCTGATACGAGCGCATTTTTATCAGGGTTCTTTACATTGGTGGGCTTGCATGGTGTGCATATAGCCGTTGGGCTGTTATGGGCGGGGGTGCTTGCGTGGGCGGTGTACCGCCAGGGCCGGCACGAAGATATAAAGCGCAAATTCGGCCTATTTAGTATCTATTGGCACTTCTTAGACGTAGTGTGGATATTTATATTTACCATTGTGTATGCACTGGGGGTGGCGTAATATGAAGCGGTTATCAAATTATCGGCGCGAGCAAGTACGGTATACGTACGCATATGCTATAGCGGCGGCGCTTACCTTTATCGCGTATTCGCTCGTGACGGGCCGGCTACTTGAAGGGCAATGGCTGGCAGCAGCATTACTTGCGGCTGCGGCGGCGCAATTGTATATTCAGTCACGCTATTTCTTGCATCTCGATGATGATAAAGAAAAGCCAAAATGGCGCCTCGCAAGCTACCTGTTTACATGGTTTACGCTACTCATTATCGTAGTAGGGTCGCTATGGATTATGAATAATATGAACTACAATATGA
>JBLMYW010000041.1:0-10894 GCA_050258515.1 Acidobacteriota bacterium
GTTAGCGCGTAGAAGTACCGTACGAACTACTGCCGCCTAGGCCGCTACTTGAACCGTCCGGTACAAAGCTGTTGATGACAAAGTTGACTGCTGCGTAGGCAAGAATAGCCACAATAATACCGACGAGCGCGTACAAGATGGTGTTTTTGGCTGCCTGTACCTGCGAGGCGTCGCCACCTGAAATAACGTAGCGCAAACCGCCAATAACGATCATAATGACCGCAATAGCACCGACGATAAACAGCAAGATGCTGCTGATTTCGGCAAACACACCTGAATTACCAAATAAATCCCCTGGCTGTTGGTCTGATTTAGCTGAATTAGCGCCATCTTGGATGTTACCGATGGCCAGCACCTGAGTCGCGCCGAATACGCTAACCGTAAGAGCCAACGCGGCGGTGATAATAAGTGATAGTGAACGTTTCATGTAATCTCCTTTTGAGGGATAGCTTGAATGTTTGTCTGGTATTAGTATACACCGAGTAGGGGTAATAAAGAAAATATCCCAGGTTTTTCGACCTAGGATATTATCTTGGCGGAGGATGGGAGATTCGAACTCCCGCTGCAGGTCTCCCCACACTAACGATTTAGCAAACCGTCCCCTTCAGCCACTTGGGTAATCCTCCACAATGAAAATTGGCTGCTGGTAACTGATTTTAGCATAGATAACAGAGGAAATAAAGAGTCATAAGAGATTCGGCGAAGCGAGAAAAGGAAGCGAATGCTGGCATTCGACCCTTTTTGAGCGGAGGAGCGAAGGGCTTTAGCCCGAAGCGATACTCGCGGCTTTTGTGCTGTAGCACAAAAGTCCAGGGGTGAGAATTGACGACTCGGAGCCATATAAAAACCCGACATTGTCGGGTTTTTATATGGCGGAGAGGAGGAGATTCGAACTCCTGGTGAGTTGCCCCACGACAGTTTTCAAGACTGTTACCTTAAACCACTCGGTCACCTCTCCAGGCGACAAGCCCCATCATACCAGAGGTAGCACTATTTTTCAATCGGCTGACTTGCCACCACTGCCACCCACACCTCGCTCGCCCCGGCGTCCAGCAATACTTTAGCAGCGGCGTTAAGGGTGGAGCCAGTAGTACTGATGTCGTCGACTACCAAGTAGCGGCCAGCGCACATTTTGGCCGTAAAGGCCTCTCCGGCTTGCTGAATACGCTGTTTGCGTGTCGCCCCGCGCTGTACGCTATTGGTTTTGCGCCGTAATAAGGGAGCGTAGCTAGCACCACGCCGGCGTGCCAGTTGTTTCGCTAGCAGCACCGTCTGGTCGTAGCCTCGTTCGCGAATATGCGGCGCAATCGTTGGCACGGGTACGATTACCATATCGCTAGGGAGGGTAGGGAGCGCCGAGTCAAGTAATTCGGCTAACGGAAGGTAGGCGGCTCGTGCCCGCTCGAATTTATATCTGTTTAATAACACCTTTAGCCCCTCGCTGCGGCTACCGGCACACCAGGCTTTGGCAAATGAGCTTTTACAGCCCATACAGCTATTTTCGGTAGGCCGTGCCAGCTTATGGCACAAAATACAGGCTTCAAATGAATCATTAATGATGTCATATTTACAATAGTCGCATAAAAGGCCGCCAACTGCTCCGCAAGAACAACAGTAGTGTGGTGCCAGCAGGGTAATAAGTACATTGCGCATTGTATTTTTTACGTATGACTACTCGTTTTAGTTGATTATAGCGTACCTCTTAGTTATAATGTAGTCAGACTATTGTCAAAGCCAACGAGAAAAGTGGAGGATATCAATGGCACGTAAGCAAAATGACGATCTGCTGATCGAAGACGAACTGGCTGCAGCATTCCTGAATGACGACAGCTTGGCAGACGACCCTGTGGCCGCTGCCCCCCAACAATCAACCGACGACAATGCTGCGTGGGAAGAGTCAGAAGATGATTTCCCAGGCCAGCTTGCTGTAGACGTATACGAGACCGAGGAGCTCTTGATTGTTAAGGCCCGTACCGCAGGCGTTAACAAGGAAGACCTTGATGTTAGCATTTCTGACGGCATCCTAACGATTAGCGGTACCCTAAGCAGCGGCGACGATGCCGTCGCGACCAACTGGCACATCCAGGAATGCTACTGGGGCGAATTCAGCCGCACACTAGCGCTACCAGTGCAAGTGAAGGAAGATGAAGTAGCTGCCGTACTAAAAGATGGCGTACTCACCATTACTTTTGCAAAGATCAAGCAAGAGCAAGCGAAAAAGATTACTATCCAGTAATCTATAGCCCAGCTACACATAACCACCCTAGATTATAAAGAGGGTGGTTATTTTTATACCGAGCTAGTAGGAAATAAAATAAGCGGGCAACTCCCGCTTATCTTACATAATCAGGCTATCTATGAACCGTTTTCGACAAGGCTATTTACAACGAAGTCGACTGCTGCGTACGCAAGAATTGCTACAACTAAACCGACAATAGAGTAAAGGATGGTGTTTTTAGCACTCGTAACCGCCGAGCTATCGCCCTGCGAGATAGTGTAGCGGATACCACCGACAATAAGCATGATTACCGATATGGCACCAATGACGAACAGCAATACCTTAGAAACAGTCTCGAAGATACCGCCATCACCAAATAGGCTGGCTGGCTGGTCATCGCTTTTTGACGAGTCCACTCCGCCGCGCAGTGTAAGATCGGCAGCAAGTACTGGGGTTGCGCTAACACTAATGGCCAGTGCAGGTACTGCCAGAAGGGCAAGCAAGTGCTTTTTAATATTGATTTTCATGCTTCGTAATTCCTTTCATTAGATAGCAACGTTACTATTAGTTATATCAGATAATCACGTTAGTGTTAAGTATTTATGGCTACTTTGCAAGGTTATCGATAACAAAGTCAACAATAGCCCAGGCAAATATAGCTACGATAAGCCCAATCACTGCGTACAGAATGGTGTTCTTGGCGCTGGTAACGGCGCCGCTATCGCCCTGAGATATTACATAGCGAAAGCCGCCGATAATAATCATAATGACCGATATAGCACCAATAAGGAAGAGAAGCACGCGAACAATAGTCTGGATAATCTCTCCCGCATCGGTGGTTTTACTGGCATTACCCCCAGCTTTATTTACACCGTCCTGCACACAATCGGCAGGCGAACTACAGGCAGCATACGTGGTGGCCGGCGCCAGTACTGCTCCCGATACACCTAGTGTTACCGCCAGAGCTGCTATAAATAATTGAAACTTTTTACGCATATATTCTCCTTTAAATTATTCTATGTAAAATACGACGCAATAAACGATACGATGGCCGTTGCAAACAACGCTATTACCAAGCCGATGACGGCATACAGAATGGTGTTTTTAGCATTTTTTACTTTACCGGCATCACCCGCTGAGACGGAATACATAAACCCGCCGATAATAATCATAATGACTGCAATGCCGCCCAAAATACCAAATACCACTTGGAGGATGCGCCATACTTGATTATCCAGCTTTTGGTTCGACTTTACTAAGTCGCATTGGCCAGCGTTGGCAGATTGGCACTTGACATCAAGTGCTGCCGCGGGGGCGGGAGTAGCCGCTACGGCCACAACCAAACCAAGTGCCAGCGCTATCGTTGCCATTGCACGAGCAAACATTACGATACCCCCTTTATAACGATACTCGTGATGGCAAAGGCCAGCATGATCACCACTAGGCCGATAACAGCACCAAGGATGGCGTTTTTAGCCCGCGTAACCTGCTGTGCTTCACCGCGCGAGAATACATAAAAGAACCCAGCAATAACGATAACAATAACGGCGATAATACCCGCCCAGAGATATACTGCATTCAAGATATCTTTGACATTAAAATTTGATGCGCCCGGAATACCAGCGGCCTTTTGGTCGATCAGCGCTGCAAAATTGAATAAAACTGCATACAACATACTTATAGTATACTCGCTATCGTGTTAATAATCGCCACTGCCAATAGTACTATCACAAGGCCGACTACTGCATTAGTAATGGTTTTCTTACCATCTTCCATGCCCTGGGGCGAGCCCGCGCTAACGATATACAGAAACCCACCCTTAATGATAAAGAATATCGCTACGTAGGCGGCAATCGTAAAGGCCGCCTGCAGCACGTTCAGTACGATGGTAGTGACAAACTTACCCACCTCGCCATTGGCAGGGGATTTAATTTGGCAGGAACCTTGTACTTCTTTTTGCAGGCCACGGTACCATGGGGTAATACCCAATACGCCAGCATCGCTACAGGCTGCCATCGCCGGCGTCGATAGCAGGGCGGGCGGCGCCAGCATCGCGCCGAGCAAGCTCGCTGTAGTTAGTAGGGCTACTAGTAATCGTTTCATTAAAATACTCCTCCCGGAATTAGCCATGTTAGTACGAGCGCAATCGCCGCAAACGCAACAAGGCCAATGACGGTTTGGGTCATGATATCTTTTGCCTTTTTTACCATGTCAGCACTGCCGCCAGCACTTGAGTACATAATACCCGCCCACACAAATGCCGCTACCGCTGCAATTGCCACGCCGCCAGTAAGGATAGCAAGTACCCACTGCAATATCATAAATACCGCCGAATTTTTAGAGGTTGGCTGGCCTTTTACTTCATTATTAGCGGACTTACAGAAGCTTTGGGGGAGTATAGAGCATTGCAGATCGGCAGCATACGCGGGTTGCGGCGCCACAAGCCCAGCCACGATAGCGATCGTGGCAGCAAACCCGGTAATGTACGTGATTAGTTTTGATTTCATAACAAATAATTGTTCCTTATAGCTACTAGTGTACCGATACATTACGTGCCTGTAAAGCGCTAACGTTGATTATATTACTAAATATGGGGTAATCCATTGACTTTTTACCCTAAAAATGATAAAATGAAATAGATATGTGGGAACTAATAAACCGGTTCTCGCACGGTAGAATATCCGTGCGACGTATTTCGCTGCTGGCCGTCACTGGGTTGATGACCTTCTTAGTGGCAGCTTTTGCCCTTAGCGCTCCCGCCTACGCCGATGATGCAACCCGCACCGGTACCTCTGTTAAATACCAGGATAAGACCTTTACCCCTCTTGATCCAGCCAAGGATTTACCGCCAGCACTCGCCAGTCAAAATCCTGTACCAACCGGCTATCGCTACATCGATACCAGCGCCAATAAGGCGCATTTTATCCTCACTACAGGCGACCCAGCACAGGCAAATAGCGGCTACTATGTGATTTACGACTTTACGCCGCCCGCTAATTACAGCAACCCTTCACCTCCAGTAGATATCACTTTTGTAGCCGAAAATGCCGATGGCGAGGTAACGGTAGAGCAGTGTGGCGACACAAGCCTTACGGGTATCGGCTGGTTTATCTGCCCGGCGGCCAACTTTATCGCCATTAGTATGGACAAGATTTACGGCGTGATAGCAGACTTTTTGGTAGTACGCACCGTAACAGCCAATATGGAATCACCGTTATTCCAGCTATGGGCGGTTATTCGTGACATCGCTAACATTTGTTTTGTTATCGCCATCCTTATTATCGTCTACTCGCAGCTTACCAGTATCGGTATCAGCAATTACGGGCTCAAAAAGACGCTACCGCGGCTGATTATTGCTGCCATACTGGTAAATATATCGTTCTGGATATGCACCATCGCGGTCGATGCCTCAAATATCTTAGGCTACTCTATCCATAGCATGTTTATGGGGCTCATCGATAAATTTAGCATTGGCGCTAATTACGATGGCAATGCCAACATACCTACCTGGGAACAGGTGACGTTACTAGCATTGGCCGGCACCGGCGTCGCTGTAGGTGGGTACACTATCCTCGCGACGACGGTAAGCGGCTCGCTTCCGCTGCTGCTCCCATTCCTGGTGGGTGGTATTTTGGCCGTACTGGTAGCACTTATCGTGTTAGCAGCCCGTCAGGCGCTCATCACCGTATTTATCATCATTAGCCCGCTCGCATTCGTGGCCTATGTACTGCCCAATACCGAAAAGTGGTTTACCAAATGGCGCGAAACCCTTACCACGCTATTATTGTTATTCCCGATTTTCTCGGTAGTATTTAGCGGGGCGCAACTGGCCGGTATCGCTATCATCCAGAGCGCTGGCGGCAACCTGTTTACTATCATACTAGGGCTCGCTACCCAGGTAGCACCGATTGTAGTGACGCCGCTGCTCGTGAAATTCAGCGGTGGGCTAATTGGCAAGATAGCCGGCCTGGTAAACAACCCGAACAAGGGCTTGGTAGATCGCACCCGCAAATGGGCCGAGGGCGTGTCGCAGGAGCAGAAAAACAAGATCCTAGCCGACCAAAACCGCATGAACCGCTTTAATGGCAACCCCGCAACACGACTATCTAAGGCAATAAATAAGCGCCAGCGCTACGTAGCAGGCCGGCGCAAAGCATACGAAGCCGCTGCCGACAACTGGTTTGACGATACAAACCGCGGCCAACAGGTAAAGACGATGGATCGTGATTTTGCCAATGATAAAAAGGACATCGAGAACCGCTACCTACGCAGCGGCGAAGGCCGCCGCACCGAACTGCGTTCGCGCCACCTGGATGTGGATAAACAGCAAGATGAAAATACACTGCTACGCAGTAGTGGCGGCAAATACCTGACCTACCGCCAGAATATGGCAAAGGTGGATGAGACGCGCGTGCATAATGAATTTGAGGAAAGCAGCTTTGGACACCAAGTTGATACCGCTAAGCGCACCGTAGAGCTGGAAAAGAAGAAGATAGAAAACACCCACCAAGCCGAATGGGATAATAAACTGCGCACGGACGCAGGACTATTGGAGCTAGACCTAAACGTGAAGCGCAGTGAAGTAAGGGCAAACATCGCGAAAGAAAAACTAGAGGAGATGCATGCGAAAATAGTGGCGCAAGGCCATGAATCCGAGCATATCCTTAACCTGCGCGGTGTGGACACCGCGACCCAAGCCGGCATGCTCAATATTGCGCACGATATCCGCAAAGAGACGCTTGAGGCATCTATGGTGCAGACCGCCAAGACTATGGCTGAACGCAAAATTACCGAGAATAAAGCTAAGGCCATCAAAGAAAATACTATCCTGATAGAAGGCAAGAAAATCCGCGAATACGCTGCAGGACTAATGGGAGAAACAGGAGAACGCTCCATCGAGGCGAAGGCTAAATCGGAAAGTTCCGCAATGCTTATCGAGGATGTTAAGAACATCCAAAGCACGATGGACTACGAGATTGCGACTAGCCCAGATAGAATATATAAGGAGCTGAAGAAGGCAACGACTATTACCGAAAAGGTCGCCTACGCCAAAGCGATGGCTGCAGCAGGCACGCCAGGCATGAAGAAGTTCCGTGAAGTGCTCAGTGAGATTGGCGATGCTACTGCTCCCGATAGTATAGTTACGGCGGACGAACTGCAGATATTTAAGGAATTCCTGTCCGGCGAGCAATCAATTCGATCAGCCGGCAAGGACATTGAAACCTACCTATTTAACAAACGTGGGCCAAATGCTGATGGCGAGGCTGGCAAGGGTGAATTAATGACATTCGATCAACTCACGGCAGATCCAGGAACCTGGACTAACTTGTCCGCCGTGGCTTTCGCTGGCCAAAACGAGGTAACCCAGAAGGACGCCCTAAACAAGCTGCGCACAACAGATCCAGCAAACTACAGATTTGTTCTTGATATGATACGCGAAAACCCAGCCGCACTGGGTTCGGTCAAGCAGAGTATTCGCCAGGAGTTCTCTATATATACCGATAAGCAGCTTAAGAAAATCAATGATGGGGTGACCGACCCTGCAAAGAAGATAAAGATTGGCGACTATAGGCCTAAATCTTAAGTAAACCCTTAAACTACATAAAAGCAGGCGACTACCAGGGACGACGATCAAAATGGGGGACATATCCATTACGCACCCTCTCTACAATCGCATCACGAGCATAGCTTTCTAGTAAACCCTCGACCCTCGTTGGTTCGGGGTGGTCTATGATTTTAGCACACTCGTCCGTCGGCAACTCCCCAATATCCCTCACTTGAGCCGACGCAGCTTCTGAAACAATATAGTATTCGCCGTCTTCAGATAGCGCCAGCGCATCGTCGGAGATAAAGCCATACCCACCGTGCCTGAAGAGGATCCAGGCATCCTTAATATACTGCTTCTCATATGTTTTGCGCATTGTTTCAGGCAGCTCAACTCTATGCCCCAGCGGTGACGTGCTAGTTCTTGCCGGAACATACTCCTCGGCAACAAGAACGCGCTCCCATAATTTAATCTGCGGAAATCCATACTCCCTACAAGCAGCGATTATCTCCCACGCGAGCTCTCTGTTGCGCTCATACACTTGTGCTTGGCGTGCCGCCTCTTGTTCTCTATTAATCCGATCCTGCACTTCCGCTTCTTCGGCGGCCCTTAAGCCATCCGCTACACCCTTCATGAACTCCGACATACTTCATTCTCCACGGCAATCTTTTATAATGCCGTCATTTTATTACGCTGCAGTACCCTAATTCAAGCATAAACAAAACATTCACCATTTCAATAAGGGTTTTCAATAAGGGTTTATCCCTGAAAAGTTTAAAATAGTGTATAATATGTTTATGCCTACTAAGAACACGGTCAAAATATTCGTTGCTAATACGTTCTACCACGTATACAATCGCGGATGGAACGCTAGCAAGATTTTTAGAGACGAGAGCGACTACATATACTTTGAACAATTACTAATGCGTGCCTTTGCACCCGAAGCAGTGGCTAATGAGCAGGGGAGGCTATATCGCAATTTTTATAACGACATCCACCTTAACGCCTACTGCCTGATGGGCAATCATTTCCACCTATTGCTATACCAAGTAGATGAACACGGGCTCAGTAATGCCATGAAAAGCATATCGACCTCGTACTCAATGTACTTTAATAAAAAATATAAGCAGCGGGGCAGCCTATTTGAATCTACCTACAAGGCCGTACCAATTATTAGTAACCAGCAGCTGATGCACATCACCAGGTATATTCACTTAAATCATAGCAAGTACAGGACGTGGCCACGGTCGAGCTACCAAGACTATGTAAACGGTAGGTGCCGTAGCTGGATAGATAGTTTGCCGGTATTGGAACTATTTTCCAGTACCGAGCAGTATGTAGATTTTGTCGACGACTATGAGGCGTTGCAGCGCGAGCGGGACGAGATTAAACAGCTACTAGCGAATAGGTAATTATGCCATATATCCACACATTGCGGGGATAAACCCTTGAGTTTATTCAGAAAATACACAAAAGCTATTGCAATGCCATTATAATAGTATTATAATGAACTCATGACCATAACAACCATACAAAAAGTGATAAAAATCGGCACCAGCCGGGGTGTTACGCTGCCAGCTAAGGAGCTAGAACGACTAGGAGTAAAAGAGGGTGAGGAAGTAGAAATAATTGCTCGTAAAAAAACCTCGATTGCAAGCAGCGACAAGGTACAGCAAGTAGCCGATTCTATTCTGAGTAGATACGACCAAGACTTCAAAAACCTTGCGGGGCGGTAAGTGCGGCTCCTGTCTATAGATCATTTATTACAGCTTCATGCACTCTCGATCCACCGCTACGGCGGCGGCACGGGAGTGCGCGATATCGGCAGGGTAGAGGCAGCACTAGCTACGCAAATCCAGGAAGTATTCGGGCAAGAACTTTATTCCACTCTGGAACAAAAGGCGGCGGCACTAATGCGCAACATCATTGCTGACCACCCCTTTGTAGATGGCAACAAACGCACCGCAACCCTGGCCGCACTAACACTGATAGAACTAAATGGGCGAGAGTTTATAGCCAAGCCAGGTGAGCTAGAAGACTTCGCCGTGCGCGTAGCCGTAGAGCAGTTAGATATTGATGCCGTAGCAGCCTGGCTGTCCAGCCACAGCACGCAGCGCACCTAAGGGGTCGGCCCTGTGCCTAAGGTTTATCCTACGCTTTGCGGGGATAAACCCTTGAGCCTTAAGGTGGTGGTGGTGGTGAAAAGTTACCTCCCTTAAATCTATTTATAGTATCCCTTGTCTTGCCAATAGTCTTGCTGATATCTGAGTGCGCATCAGCATCCTTGGCAGCTTGGGTAAGTTTGTCCTCGGCATCAGCATCACCTTGTGAAATGCGTCGAGCCTCTTCTAGTTCCTCCTTGCTTGCCTTGGCTATGCCTTCAGGTGAATATGCACCCCCCCGTATTGCTTCAAGCGCCGAATCGTCATGAGTTTTAGCGCCACCTGCGCGCATCTGTTGTAAGGCTTTTTGGCCAAGATAGGTCGGGCGAGACTGGGATCGACCCAAAGTATCCGCCACAGCTTTTCTCGTTTGGTCTCCAGATTTACCCGTCAATCCACGAACCGAGTCCCAGCCCTCCTTCACGGCACCGAAATCTCCCCTATCCGCTGCCGTACTGATTGCCGCTGCACGCGTAGATGCGTCCGATCCATTCAAGCCCGCTACGGATTTGCCATTGGCTAGCGCTTTGAGGGCACTGCTATCTAGATTTGCCTGTTCGATCTGAGCCTTTGCAGCCTCAACGTTTTCTATTTCAAGTTTATTAGCCATTTGTGCGGCCTGCTGTGCAGTTCGCGTACCGAGCTGTCCAGTGAAGCGACTTGAATTTAAACGACTATTTGCACGACTCGCTAAGCGGGCCAGCGGGCCTCGCCCTCTATATACACCACCCTGTATCTGCGCACGCTTAATTTGCTGATTACGATCCCATGCTTTTTTGTAGGCGCCTAGCTGCGAGTTATCCTTAACATTTTTGCCCACACTTTTACCAGCCTTATCGGCCAAGCCTGAGAGCTTAGTACCAAGCGCTCCCGCAGCATTGATTGCGCCTTTTAGCAATCCTGGCACTACAAAGAATGGTAGGGCAGATATCCCCAAGGCGGCAAGCTGTATCAGTGGGTCAGGATCGT
>JBLMYW010000042.1:0-8920 GCA_050258515.1 Acidobacteriota bacterium
TGGTAAAAATGAACACAATCTTTAAACGTACCAAGATCCTGGCAACTCTGGGGCCAGTAACATCAACACCAGAAAAGATCGACGAACTAATAAAAGCTGGGACAAACGGATTCCGTTTTAACTTTAGTCACGGTAGCCATGAAGAGCGGCTTGACCAAATAAAGTGGATTCGCGACGCGAGCAAGACGAACGGCCGTTCGATTGCCGTACTGCAAGATTTGCAGGGGCCAAAAATCCGGCTAGGCGTGCTAAATGACAATCGCCATGATGTGAAAAAAGGCGATGAAATTATCCTGGACTACGCAGCTGAGCATAACGGCAATGTATTGCCAGTGCAGTATAACCTGGCTGAAAAGGTAAAGGTAGGCGAGCCTATCTACTTATTTGATGGTAAGGTACGTACTACCGTAGCCGGTATTGAATCAGATACTGCTATCAAGCTAATCGTGGAAAACGATGGCTTTTTGATGAGCAAAAAGGGTATTAACCTGCCCGATACCGATTTTGGCGGTGATATTTTGACCGAAAAAGATATGGCTGATATTAAATTTGGCGCAAGCCAGGACTATGATTACGTAGCATTGAGCTTCGTGCAAAGTGAGGAAGACATTACTAATCTTCGCCAAATTCTCGTAAGCTATGGCTCCACTGCGCATATTATCGCTAAGGTAGAAACCAAAGCAGCAATCCAGCCCGAAGTACTTGAGGCAATTGTAAAGGCAAGTGATGGTGTAATGGTGGCTCGAGGCGACTTAGCCGTAGAGGCTGGTGCTGAAGTAGTGCCAATCGTCCAGCGCCGCATTATCGCGCTATGCCGTAAGTATGGCAAGCTATGCATCGTAGCGACGCAAATGCTCGCTAGTATGGTAGACGCGCCTGAGCCAACTCGCGCCGAAGTGAGTGACGTAGCGACCGCTGTAGAGCAGGGTGCCGATGTGGTGATGCTTTCCGATGAAACAGCGAACGGCTCGTACCCTGTAGAGGCGGTTGCGGCGATGCGTAAGACAATTATGTACACTCAGGAAAATTGGCCAGTCAACAGTGTTGAGCATACTCCAATTGGAGTGGATGGCAGCAAGCGCAATGCTATTTCGCGTGCCGCAGTTGCCGTAGCAGAAGAAGTCGGGGCAACAGCTATTATTGCCGAAACGACTTCAGGTGCAACGGCATCAAACATTGCGAAGATGCGTCCGCATTTGCCAATTTGCGCCGTGACAAGCAGTTCACGCACCGCCCAGCAACTAGCGCTTACGTATGCTACTCGCAGCTTTGTCCGCCCAGACGGCGAAAAAGCCGGCCCAGAGCTTGCTCGCGAATTGCAGGCCGAGCATTATTTTGGCGATATCGACAGCATGATCGCAGTTATTGTCAGCGGAAAGCAGCCTGGCGTTGTTGGCGGTACTGATACAGTCCGTGTTCGTGTGATTGAATAATCCATGGTACACTAGAAGCACTTATGCTTCATAGTAAAACGCACTCCAAAGGGTTTACGGTAGTCGAACTTTTAGTTGTGATAGCAATTATTGTTGCGCTGACAGCAATTCTTATCTTTGCCTTTGGCAACTGGCGCCAGCGAACAGCTGAAACAGAGGTAAAGTCGGCATTAACTAGCTTGGCAGCTGCATTAAAAAATGACCTTAACTTTAACAATGCATATCCCTCAACCGTACCTGCTACGTATAAATCGAGCGACGGCGTATCAATCAGCTATACGGGCTCGGGCACAGTCTACTGCGCCTCTGGCACGAGTACTGCCGACAACACGATAGTGTGGTATGTCTCCAGCAGTAATCAGGTGCCGTCAAAGACAGCCTGCTAGCATTTCGGGCGGCCATTCTGTTACCATAAGTACTATGAATGGATTCTATAAATTAACCATGACCCAAGTGCCGCTTAGCGGTAAAACAGTATTGGTACGCGCTGATTATAACGTGCCCATTACGAGCGATGGCAAGGTGGATGACGATTATCGTATCCGTATGAGCGTGCCTACCATCAGTAAATTATTACAAGAGGGCTGCAAAGTAGTCATTATTAGTCACTTGGGTCGCCCGGATGGCCAGCCAAATGCAACGTACACGCTTGCACCCGTCGCCGAGCGTTTACGCGAACTGCTGGGTCGCCCGGTCATTTTTGCTGATGACTGCGTGGGCGAAAAAACCCGCATGACGATAAAAAAAGTGCCGAAAGGGAGTGTCGTTTTATGCGAAAACTTACGGTATCACGCTGAAGAAGAGGCGAATGACCCTATGTTCGCGCGGGAACTCGCACGGGTAAGCGGCGCACAGTATTTTGTGCAAGACGGCTTTGGCGTGGTGCACCGAGCACATGCTAGCACCAGTGCCATTACCATGGAGCTGCCCAGCGTGGCTGGTTTACTGCTGGAGCGTGAGTATACGACCATTACCGGTGCTATGAAGGCGCCAAATCGTCCGCTCGTAGCGGTGTTGGGTGGCGCCAAAGTGAGTGATAAAATCACTGTTATCGAACAGCTAGTTGATGTTGCTGATACGATTGTGATTGGCGGTGCGATGGCTAATACCTTTTTGGCAAGGCAAGGCCTATTTATCGGCGATAGCAAGGCCGAGACTGATCAGAACGATGTTATAGATGCTATCTATGAAAAGGCGGTAGCGAAAGTGGGGCGCGATCGGGTTGACTCCTTCTTGCTGCTACCTGTTGATGTGGGCGTTGGTACCTCTACCGATGCCAATGCGACGCGCCAAGATGTCTCAGTCCGAGCAATCCCGGCGGGTAGTCGGGCGCTCGATCTCGGTCCGGAGTCGGTCAAGCTGATAGAATCGGTGGTAGCGCGGGCACACACCGTAATTTGGAATGGCACCCTTGGGCTTACCGAGTCTCCCGCTTTTGGCGTGGCGTCAGCAGCTTTGGCGAGCGTGCTGGTGGATAAGCGTAGCGAGATTGATTCAATTGTGGGTGGCGGCGATACGGCGGATTTTGTGATTCACTGGGATGCACGTCATGGCGAAAGTTTTGGGCATGTATCCACTGGCGGTGGCGCCAGCCTAGAGCTAATGGCTGGCGAAAAGCTGCCTGGGATAGAGGCGTTACTTAACTCGACCTAGGTAAAATCCCTGCACCCCCAGAACTCACCAAACCGGCTAAAATTCGTTTTTCTGCTTTCGATGTAGCTACGGCTACACCTCAATCAGATAAAACGCCTTTTATCTCGCTTTGGGTGACCCCTGGATGGTGCGAGGTTTTGCCTAAGTCGAGTAGACGCGCACTAAAACTTGATGTACACTAATACCAAGTAACATAAGCATTTTATATACGTGGGCAAGAAACTTATTATCGCAAACTGGAAAATGAACCTTGGCATCAACGAGGGTAGTCTTTTTGTACATAAGCTCGATACGCTTGTGGGCGCCCACCCGAATGTTGAGATAGTCATTGCGCCAACCATGCTGGCCTTGCAGCCGCTCCATCTACAGGTGCAGCATCATCACTTCAATCTTGCAGCGCAAAACTTTTATTGGCGCGATAGCGGAGCGTTTACGGGTGAAGTATCGGCGGCACAGTTACGCGGTTTGGTGCAGTATGGCCTAGTAGGCCACAGCGAGCGCCGGCATATATTTGGCGAGCGCAATAAAATGCTACGCGACAAAGTCCAGGCGGCATTTCGTAATGAGTTTGTACCGGTGCTTTGCGTGGGCGAGACTGCCGGCGAGCGTGCCGATAACGAGACAAATGACGTATTGCACGATCAGCTAGTAGGAGGCCTCGCTAATATTACGAGTGAAGAGGCGGGCAAGCTGGTCATCGCGTATGAGCCCGTATGGGCAATCGGTACTGGCAAGGTGCCGACGCCTGGTGACGTGGAGCGCGCCATCCGTGCTATCCGTAGCCAGGTGAAGCATCTGTTTGGCGACAAAACAGCAAAAGCTGTACGCGTATTGTACGGCGGTAGCGTCACTACTGATAATGCAGAGGCAATTTTAGGCGTTGCCGGTGTTGACGGGTTGCTAGTGGGCGGCGCGAGTCTGGATGTTCACGCATTTGCTGAAATTATCAAAAAAGCGCTTGGTACGAAAGCAGTAAAAAAGAAAGCGTAGCATGTCGGATATTGACTTTGACGAACTTGATAAAGCGGTAAATAGTTTAATGACAAACGTGGATACCACCAAACGCAATGAGGCGTTGGATGATCCAGAAGATACGGTGGTTACTTTGGACGCCACTGAACCTGTGTCAGGCGGTGAGTCTGTTTCAGTGCCCGAAGCCGTGTCCGCCTCGACCGTCCCAGCCTCAGCGCTCGCCCAAACCGCCTCGACCTCGCCTGCACTAGCAGTCAAACGTCGCGGGCAGTTTATGGATGTGATGCACCCTTCATCTGATATGAAAGCTGCAAAGCCCATCAAACGCCAAGGTGCAACCATTGCGCCTCCCGCCGCCAGCGCTATAGTACCTGAGCCGTCAAACGAACCTACTAGTAATGCGCCGACACCAGATTCTGGTGCTATAGAAGCAGATACTCCCGAAGCGCCGTCCGAGCAATCACCACTTACCTCGCCGTTTTTGCCCGATGCTAAGCCTGAAAAGCGGCCATTGGGCGTTGCTAGTGATGCTGGCGTCGTATCAACTATCGATATTGCAGCTGAACTGGATAATGAGTTAGTGGCTGATGCCAGGAACGAACAAGTAGAGCTACCTCCAGAGCCACCTGCCTTACCTGAAGAATTGCATACAGATATTATGGCTGTTGAGGCAACTGATACTACGGCCACCGAGCCTACTGAGCTTGCTGAAAATCCAGATGAGCTCACCGAACAGGCGGCGGAAGAGACTACTATCGCCGTACCAGCTGGCGGCTCTATAGCTCAGCAATATACCGAAGCGCCGAGCTCGGGCGATCAAACCAATGGCTCCATCTACGACACCTCGAATTACCACCAGCCTATTGAGGCTGCGCCCACAGCCAAAAAATCTTCCCCGCTCAAATGGATACTCCTTGCCGTCGGCTTGTTGGTATTAGGTGGTGGCGGCGGCGTCGTCTATTTCCTGCTAACCCATTAAATTGGTATAATACATCTAATGGATATACTTGAGGGGCTTAATGATGCGCAAAAATCTGCGGTGCTGCATACCACCGGGCCGCTATTGATTTTAGCTGGCGCTGGCAGTGGTAAAACCAAAACCCTCACCCATCGTATTGCCCACCTGATTGCGAACGAGGCAGTGTGGCCGAACGAAATCCTGGCCGTTACGTTTACTAACAAGGCCGCCAAAGAGATGCGTGAACGCCTCAGCCATTTGCTGCGCCAGCCCAATAGCCGCAGCTTCATGCCGTGGATGGGGACATTCCATGGTATATGCGTAAGGCTGCTGCGCCAAGATGGAGCAGCAATTGACATACAGTCCAACTTTGTCATTTACGATGAAGATGATCGCCAAGGGCTCATTAAACAGGTCATGAAGGAGCTCTCAATCAGCGGTGACCAGATAAAGCCGCGCAGTGTGAGCGCAGCAGTGAGCGGTGCTAAAAATGAACTGGTAGACCCAGAGGAATATGCCGCTACGGCACACTATCCCAACCAGCAGGCAATCGCACGCATCTATGCCCGCTATGAAGAGTTGCGAAAGGCCGCCGGCGCGCTCGATTTTGACGATTTGCTAATAGAAACAGTGCGGCTGTTCCGCGAGGTGCCAGCGGTGCGAACACGCTATCAGCAGCAGTTCAAACATATTTTAATCGACGAATACCAGGATACGAATGCCGCACAGTACGCGATAGTCAAGTCACTGGTAAACCCTGCCAAAAACATTTGCGTGGTGGGCGATGACTGGCAATCAATCTACAGCTGGCGCGGTGCGGATTTCAAAAATATCCTTAATTTTGAGCGAGATTTTAAGGGTGCGTTGGTGGTGAAGCTTGAGCAAAACTACCGCAGCACTGAATCGATACTGGAAGCTGCGCATAACGTGATTACCAAAAACATCGAACGTACCGATAAAAAACTGTGGACGGATGTGGGCAAGGGCGCGCCAATAGAAATCCAGGCCGTATACGATGAGGCTGAAGAGGCGTTTGCCGTGGCATCACGAATAAACGCTCAAACGTCGATTGGCGCGCGTAGCTACCAAGATTTTGCCGTATTATACCGTACTAACGCGCAAAGTTTTGCGTTTGAACGCGCCTTTTTGCAGCATCGTATACCATACCAAATTGTGGGCGGCGTGCGCTTTTATGACCGCGCCGAAATTAAGGATATTGTGGCGTATTTGCGCCTCTTGTACCAGCCGAATGACCGCATGAGCTTCAGTCGGATCGTGAACGTACCAAAGCGCGGTATCGGCGCGGCAAGCTTTGAACGATTTATTGGCTGGCAGGCCGGCAGTGGCATGGATATTATTTCCAGCCTAGTAAACGCCGAGCAAACGAGTTCGCTAACGCCGCGGGCAAAACTGGCGCTTACGGCGCTTGGCGAAAAGCTGCGTGGTTTGCAAGCTATGGTGGAATCGGGTGCGAATCCCAGCGAGATTATCGAACAGCTGGTAGAATCAGTCAATTATCGTGACCATATTTTAGACGGTACCCCACAGGCTGAAGATCGCGAAGCAAACGTAGGCGTATTGGTAAGTGATGCTAAGTCATTCGCGAGCCTACCTGATTTTCTAGAGGAGGTGGCCCTAATGAGTAGCGCGGATACGGCGACAAATGAACCGAAAGTGACGCTGATGACGCTGCATGCTGCCAAAGGTCTAGAGTTCCCTGTGGTATTTATGGTGGGCATGGAAGACGGGCTGTTTCCGAGCAGCAGAGCGCTTGAGGAAGGGCCGAAGCAGCTCGAGGAAGAGCGACGCCTGTGTTATGTGGGTATGACACGCGCTCGCGAGGAGCTGCACCTAAGCTATGCGCAGAGTCGCCTGCAATTTGGCCAGCGGAGCTACGGCTCGCCCTCGCGCTTTTTGGAAGACATGGGCTATAGCCTGGCGATGCGCCAGTCGGCACCTGCAAAGCCTCAGTACAACGAATTTGATGAGTTCGTGATGGAATTTGAGATCGGCGATACTGTGCGCTCGGCGCAGTTTGGCGAGGGCGAGATTGTTGATATCGACGGCCTGGCAGTGACGGTAGAGTTTGCAAGCGGCGTCAGCAAGAAGCTGAACGTCGAGTACGCGCGTCTAGAAAAACTGTAAGTAGTTTGCTATACTAGTGAGCACGTACCTGGTGGATTTTCTCCTGGTGTGTTGATAGATATGGATTGGAAAATAGCGAGAACTTCCCACCACTATCGATTTCTTTTTTCAGCGCTTGCTGCCCTGGTGTTTTTTGCGGTAATTGGGTTCAGTAGCCACTATGCCTTCGCCGCGGGCGATGATAAGCCAACGAACGGCCGTATTATTACATTGCACGATCATGGCGTGGACAAGGGGTTCATTACCAAAAAAGCTACCTTGCGGGAAGCATTGGCCGAGCAGAAGATATACATTGATAAGCTTGATCGTACTGAACCTGGGCTTGATGAAAAGTTAGCGGCTAATTCGTATCAAGTAAATGTGTACCGCGCCCGCCAAGTTATTGTGCGTGATGGTGACAAAGAAACCAAGGTGATCACCTCGTACCGCACCCCTAAGCAGATTGCCGCGCAGGCCAAAATTGCCTTATATGATGAAGATGAGGTTAAGCTAGCGCCATCAAGTGACCCCATTGCCGATGGGGTTGCCGAAGTGATGACGATTTCTCGCTCTACGCCCTTTACATTTAACTTTTATGGCAAAGAGCAAACTGCCCGTACCATGGCACGCACCGTGGGCGACATGCTGAAAGAAAAGGGCATCAAAATGGAATCTGTAGACGGTATCATTCCTAGCGTAGACACCCCGATTGCCGCAACCACGTCAGTTAAACTATGGCGTAATGGCGTGCAAACTGTCACGCAAGAAGAAGACGTAGCCTTTACTACCAAGCAAGTGTTTAACGCTGACCAGCCAGTAGGTTACAAGAAGGTTGAGACGCCTGGCGAAAACGGCAAGCGCACCGCAACCTACGAAATTAACATGCAGAATGGCGTAGAAGTATCGCGCAAAGAGATAAATAGCGTGACTACTAAGCAGCCCTCAGAACAAGTTGAAACTGTGGGCACCAAGCCAAACGGTAATGGCCTTACAAAAGCCAAGGGTGTGATGATGTTTACTGACAGTAAGGGTGTGGTGCATCGTGAGACGTACTATGACCTGCCAATGAATCGTGTGATGCAGAACTGTGGCATGGGCGGCTACTACACAGTGCGTGCCGATGGCGCCAAAGTAGATCGTGATGGTTACGTGATTATTGCAGCGCACCTCGGTAATTACCCACGTTGTTCAGTTGTTGAAACCAGTATTGGTGCAGGCAAGGTATATGATACGGGCGGGTTTGCGGCACGCCACCCGCATGGGTTTGACCTCGCGACTGACTGGACAAAGGCTGACGGAATCTAGCCGCAATGCCTAAAAAAGAACTAGGCCAGCACTGGCTGAAAGACCGCGATATATTAGCGGCGATTGCCGATGACGCCGAGCTATTGCCAGACGATACGGTGCTCGAAATTGGCCCAGGCCTCGGCACATTGACAAGCGAGCTGCTACGCCGCGCTGGGAGTGTAGTGGCGGTAGAGTTTGACCCTGACCTAGCGCGTAAATTACCGGGGCAGTTCCCTGGTAAGAACTTGCAGGTCGTGCACGAAGATATTTTACAGTTCGATCTCGGTGCGCTGCCTGCAGGGTATAAAGTAGTCGCGAATGTGCCCTACTACATTACTAGCAAAATAATTGAAACGCTGATGACTGCCGAAAACAAGCCTAGCTTGGTCGTGATCCTTGTTCAAAAAGAAGTAGCCCAGCGGGTTGCGGCGCGTGCCGGCGATATGAGTATACTTGCAGTGAGCGCACAAGTGTTCGCGGAGGCGTATCTGGG
>JBLMYW010000043.1:0-8450 GCA_050258515.1 Acidobacteriota bacterium
ACCCTTTAGGTGCTTCGCCTTGACGACGACACCATTACGGGTTTCGACTTCTGTCACATCACCCGCGAGGGCAAGCACATTCACGTTGGCCGGGAACTTAGGCACGATTGCCGCGATGGCCGATCGGGTAGCAGGGTCACCAAGACCGCGGTGCGGCGTACCAATGGTTACCACTTGGCTGACCATGCCAGACACCTTGCGCGACTTGCCGTTCTTGTCGGTAGCTGTGTACGACAGGGCAAGACGCGTTACCAGCCCACCGAGCGAGTGCCCAACCACGATTACCTTCCCCTGGCCGCCGCTTCTCTTGGAAATCATAGAGGCACAATGGATGGTAGCCGCTAGCTTCTCGGCGGCTGGGTGGATGGTCTCGGGGGTGATGAGATCAATCCAGTCAGACCGATAGCTCAATGATTGGGCCACACTAACGAATGGTAGCGAATCAATAACACTGTAGAACGTGTTATCAGACGTTCTATTGCCCCAATCTCCGAATCCCCCGTCTACTCCATGGACGAAGATTACGGGAATATCCTTACCAAACTTCTTATTGGCCAGCTTATCTACCTGGGGCGAGCAATACGCCGGGTTGCCAGTGGCTGCTTCCGCAGGTTGCAGGGGTCCCTGCAACAAACCAGCCGCCACAAGGGCGGCCACGATGGCGCTCAGCCATCTACGCAATCTGGTCATCAGACTGCCTTTCTACTAGAAAGAACGAGTGAGTGTTCTCACCTTCATTACATTTTATCACACAAATACTACTTATGTCAATATTTACCTCGATATACATTGAGCGTTATAGTGTATCTATGGTAAAAAGCACTAGCAATAAAGATACAAAGCAGGCTATACGTATGCTATTGGTGGTGGTAGGGATTATTGTTGGTCTGGTGGCGGTTGTTGTAGTCCCTCACATTACCTACGAGTACCACGAAACCTACAGGGATCGACCATTCGTGGATGGGTACACCTATATCGGCCGAGACTACAATAGTCCTTGCCTATTTAACTATATGGCAATCGGCATTGGATGCTTCGTCATGGAAACAGACGACTACTATTTTGCCACAAATCATGATCCGGCAACACTAATTGATACTTTTGCCGACTGGGAAATGGGAGCGAGCGGAGAAACAGAGCATGCGCTGTGGCGACAGCCAAACCTATTTACCAAACTACATTACTACAATGCAGGGAACACACGAGATTCAACATATATTTATTATGAAGCGTATCACGATACGCAACTAGTTGTTAAAAATTCCGGGCTGAAGCCGACTGATAAAAAATATGTCGTCTTAATCAGTCGCGAAAATTACGAGAAACTAGTTGGTGGCGACTAAGCGTAAGGCTACAATAGGCAGTAGACGCGGAATGAGGTTTACCTTCAAGTACTTGAGCACTATAGTATATCTATGGTGAAAAGCGCTAGCAACAAAGATACAAAGCAGGCTATACGCATACTGTTGGTGGTAGTAGGGATTATTATGGGCTTGGTAACACTTGTTGTGGTACCACAGGTTATATACAATCATCACGAGGCGTACAAAGATAGGCCGTTGGCGGATGGGTATGAGTATGTTGGGAGGCATCCCATCACGAGAGTGACACTTTTTATACCAAGGCTAGCGATCGTATGCCAGTAGATACTTACACGATACGCAGAGACCAAGGTGAACTGTTACTCTATCGCTCGTACAGTGACGCTGGCAGAGTGATTGAAAAATTAAAACTACGGAATCTCAATAAAAAGTATCTTATTTCTATAGAACGAGAAGCCTATGAGCAGTTGACTGGCGTGACTAAACAGTAAGCAAATACACCCCGGTGCCTGGGGTGTATTTGCTTGATTTGTTTGCCCACGTGTGAGCGGTTTTTAGCTTATACGCTATTCATGTGCGATATACAGCTGCCAGTTGGCAGGCACCACATCCACCGCGATCTTTTTGCTCCGGCTGGGAGCAAACTCGATTGCTATTGGCATGTGTCTTGAGTTACCTTTGGTTCGTTTAGCGGAGACGATTCGACCTTTTTGAATGACTCTTTTGATTTACGCGTCTCTTTGAACCACGAACCAGCGTACCAAACCCTAAGCTATTGGAGCAAGCATGGGCACTATAGTCCTCGCACCTCGCCCCTGTTATTCGCTTGCTGTAGCTTTTACACCACCGCGCAGCTGCTTGTTCTTAATAAACAGCACCGCGGCCAGTCCCACGGCCATCAATCCCGCTCCGATGAGGAAGATATGGTGCAGCGATTCGGTAAATGCAGTGACAATTTCTTTAGAGAAATTATCTTGCTGGGTAGTAAATTGCTTTTTGGCCGCCTCACGTGCCTCGGGGCTTGGAATCTTCGTAAATGCAGCGTCGGCCTGTTCGCTAATCGTTGTTTTTTGCTGATTCACTTGCAGCAATACATCGGCATCGATATCGTCGCCGAGGAGCTGTGCAGAAGCCGGCGACTGCTTTAGCGTTTGGATGTAGGGGATATCACTTGGTGCACCTACCGACGAGATAATCCCCATAGTAAGCATACCGCTAAATACGGCTGTACCGACCGTAGACCCAAGGCCGCGGAATAGCTGCACGCTAGAGGTCGCAGCCCCCAAGTCTTTCTGCTCAAATTCGTTCTGCACCGCAAGGCTAAGGATTGGCATTGCCATACCAAGCCCCAAGCCGGCAAAGGCCATGATAACTGCTTCATGCCAATACGGCGTATCCGGCTGCAGTGTAACCAGCGCCAAGATACTAAGAGTAGCTATACCAAAACCCGTGACAATAAATGGCTTATAGCGGCCGAACTTTGACACCAGCTGGCCGGTAGCAATCGATGACACCATCATACCGCCCACCATTGGCAGCAGCATAAACCCAGCATCGCTCGCCGAGGCGCCATATACCTGCTGATTAAACTGCGTTAGGTAAAGTATCGAGCCCATGAACGCCGCGCCAAAAAGCAATGTAACGATAGTTAATATAGCGTATGTTTGATTTTTAAAAAAGCTGAGGGGGAGTATTGGTTGCCTTGCACGGCGCTCAACGCGTACGAAGAATATAGCAGCCAGCACGGCGACAATCCACAGCGTCACCTGAATCGCAGTGAGCGAAATGCCATTATCGATGAGCCCGGCAAATACTACCTTGGTGTTATCGACAGCTAGTACGATAGCAGCAAGTGTCAGCGACAGCAGCGCTGCGCCTTTATAATCAGGATAATGCTTGGTATCGTGTTTTATATTCGGCAGGTTCATCGCAATGATAACCCCAGCCGCAATCCCGATAGGTACATTGATAAAGAACGTCCAGCGCCAGTCGGTGGTAATGCCGAGTATGTGCTGGCCATCGGTAAGCCAGCCGCCAATCAGCGGGCCCACTACTGAACTCATGCCAAATACTGCGCCAATAAGCCCCTGCCAGCGGCCGCGTTCGCGCGGGCTGAATAAGTCGCCCACAATAGTAAAAGCCTGTGAAGTAATAATACCGCCACCGATACCCTGCAAGGCTCGCCATGCGATCAGCCACTCTACTGAGGGTGACAAACCTGAAAGCAACGACCCGAGCGTAAACACCGTTACACCGATGATCAGCATTGGCCGGCGACCATACATGTCCGACAACTTACCGGCTAGCGGCACAGTAATGGTGGTAGTAAGCATGTAGGCCGTCACGACAAAACCTAGGCTGGAAAAGCTCTTAAATTCCTCAACGATAGAAGTGAGCGCCGTTGCAATAATTGTTTGATCCAACGCAACGAGAAAAAGGCCGCTCATGACGGCCAGCATAACGATAATCTTTTGCCGGGTAGCAAAATGATGCATCATTATGCTTCTTTACTCTCTTCAAGCGTCTGCTTAAACTGCGTAAAACGCTCGCCCATTTTTGTTACAAAATTTTGTGCTTGCTGTTCTGTAATGAACGCAACCGATTTCTTTTCAGGGAAATACAGTGCCACAAGTTTGTCGCCGGAGGCAATATCCATCTGATCTCGCACTTCAGATGGAATCACTACTTGCCCCTTCGGGCCAACGGTTACCGTGCCCACTAATTGAATATTTTTATGCATAGTCATAGTTATACATGTTATACTTGTATAACTTTTGTGTCAATACTTTCTAGCGAATTTGTCGCCGGCGTATCACCGCAGCAACAATTGCTATCCAGCCTGCCGCGAGCAGCCAGCCAGCCAGAATATCCGTAGGGTAGTGGACGCCGAGATATAGCCGGGTAAGCCCCATTGCTACTACATATATGCTGCCCAACACTACTGCCAGCGTGCGCCATTTAGTATGCCATAGTAGAACTATTGCACACAGCGCCACCGCCATACTGGCAGTAGCATGACCACTGGGGAGTGAGTAGCCAGTTTCTACCGTCAGCCTATCCCATAGCTCGGGGCGCGCACGGCTAAGCATGTGCTTCAAGGCGTACGCTATAGCACCTGCCCCAGCGACACCGCCTAGCCATAAAGCGGCCCACGCCCACCTACGGCGGTACACATACACCAGCCCTATCGCCACGGCAAATGCAGCCACAAATACTGGCGCAGCCGCGGCAGTCACCACCGGCACGATGGTATCCAATAACGGATTGGCGTACGAGTGAATAGCAAGTAGTATATCTTTTTCCATCGGCTAACGCTTCCTCAAAAAATAATAGTTCACGCCGATCGCTATCACCACACTGGCCGACACCATCACCCAAAATGCCGTTGGCCCGTGCACGTCAAACGGAAAGTCTACATTCATACCCAAAATACCCGCCAGCATGGTTGGGATAGTGAGCGCCAAGGTTGCCACGGTGAGTATGCGCATCGTTTCGTTTAGGCGCGTATCCATCACGGCGCGATAGCTATCACGCACGTTCGTAATGGTACGCAGCAGGCTTTTACATCGCGCAATCACCTGCTCGATATCCACCGACAGATCTTCTACCATGTCTTGGTCTTCTTCAGCGAGGCGCAGCAAGTTAAACCGCGGATTAAGCGTCTTTTCCAGCGCGGTGTTGCTGGGTATTAGTGCGTCCAAATAATCATTCAGCTTGCGCTCGTACTCTACCAGCGTCGCAATATCCTGTGGGCGCAGCCTCCCCACATCGCTGGTGACGGAGCGCATCTGGCGGTTGATCAGCGCCACACGCTTTTGGTACGATTGCAAAATCATCTCTACCATACTCAAAAATAGCTGGGCTTGATTATTGGTCACCGCACCGTTGCTATCGATAAACGGCTGCCACAAGCGGCCAAGTAAATCCCGGCTCACTGTTACAGTGTATTCTTTACCCAGGGCAAACATTATTGGCGTGGTAAAATCGTTAAAATCATCGCCAACATCAGGTACGCGCGTAATAAAATACGTCCAACCATCATCATGCTCAATACGCGGCACCTCATGCGGGTCAAGGGCGTCTGTCAGGATATTCGGGTCAAGCCCAAAGCCATGTAGCGTTTCTACATCACCCGAGGTAGGGCGCTCCGAACGAACCCAGTCACCAGGGCGTACGGTATCCTGCTCGGCAATGGCCACACCGCCGTTTTCGCTGCGATAGTACGTAAGCATATATATATGATAAAGGATTCACAGCAATGCTCCTAGTGCTATACTGGGATAAGTATGAAAAAACTTTTGCATCGTAACCACCCGTTTCGCATTTTTTGGTTATCAGGCCTGCTAACACTCGGCATTGCCGCGCTCGTCATTGGCCAGCTAGGGCCGGCCTGGATATGGATTTTTACCATCCTGGTAGTACTAGAGGTTACCTTTAGCTTCGACAATGCTGTCATCAACAGCAAGGTGCTATCGCGCATGTCGCCTAGGTGGCAAATGGTGTTCCTGACACTCGGTATATTTATTGCGGTATTTTTGGTGCGATTTTTATTCCCTATCCTGATTGTCATGATCGCCTCTAATAATAGCTTTAATGACGTGCTCGACCTCGCGCTCAACAGGCCGGAAGCCTACAGCGAAACCTTGCACGACGCCGCACCAATGATCGATGCCTTTGGCGGCGCGTTCCTTATCATGATTGGTATCAGCTATTTCATGGATCGCCACAAAGATATCCACTGGCTAGGACGCGTAGAGCGCACCCTGGCAGCCGCTGGCAAGTACGAAAACTTAAAGGCATTCGTGATGCTTGCTGCCGCACTAACGCTCTACTTCACGGTTGACCACGAATACCGCCTCACGGTACTTGTCGCCAGTATCACTGGTATTTTGCTGCATATGGGGCTGGAGGTTTTTGGCGGGTATTTCGAATCCAAGCAATCTAATGCTAAACATTTGGTAGGCATGGCGGCGTTTATGTCATTTATGTACCTGGAGGTACTTGATGCATCATTCTCACTCGACGGCGTCATCGGTGCGTTCGCCATCACCGACCACGTACTGCTGATCGTCGCAGGCCTCGGTGCGGGCGCATTATGGGTACGTTCGCTGACTATCTACCTGCTGCGAAGTGGAACACTAGGCAAGTACCGCTACCTGGAGCACGGGGCGCACTGGGCTATTTTGGCACTCGGCATAGTAATGTTCGCTAAGCTATACCATGTCGAGCCACCAGAATGGATGACTGGCTCCATTGGCCTTGTATTTATCGCCACGGCAGTCATCACTAGTATTTTAGAACGCCGGCGCAAAACTGCTATTGCAGGCGAATAATACCTAGGCTTGCTTGCGGACGAATGGCCTGGCCGTTTATCCTTACCCATTCGTCCGCTGCTTTGGCGGCACCGGGAAGAGCTTCACTAGCATAATCATCTACTATCACTATGGCATTTCTAGTAAGGCGTGGTGCCACTACCCGAAACGAATCTTTGATTGATTCGTAATAGTCGCCATCAAAAAAGGCAAACGACACTTGATCTGGCACGTCGGCCACTACCAGCTCGTTAAACCAACACTTATGGATAATCGGTGGTGCCAGTCCAGCCTTTTTAAAGTTTTCGATGAGTGTTTTACGAGCAGCATGCAGTTCACCAGTTACAAACTGGTCGCCCGCGATACTCTGGTCTTCGCTCGTTTTTGGCGGCAGGCCGGCAAACGAATCATATACATGGAACTCGCCTGCAAAATCATAGGCAGCAAGCAGCCGGCGGATAAACAGCGATGTGGTGCCGACGTAGCAGCCAAGCTCAACGACATTTTTCGTAAGGCCGGCTTGCAGCTGGTTTTCTAGCTCAGTCAATAGCACACGCAGCTCTCGTACGTCTACTTGGTCAGAAATAATCGGGTACTTTTTTAGCAACTTATCCGTAATCATAGCATGGTCAATTGTATCATATAGTATAGTTAGTGTATTTATTATAATATCTAAATTTACTTCTGTTAAATACCCGCTCGCTCTCTTTAATCAAATAGTTTTGAGTAACATTTTGTGCCTGCCATTGCTATACTGTAGGTATGAAAGAACGAAAAATACGAAGCCGCGCACATATACTATCCGGTAGTCATGACAAAGAGTTTGCCACCAATGTTGCCACCGAACTTGGCCTGTCAGTAGAAGAGGCAACGATAACCCATTTTGCCAATACCGAGCTAAAGGCAGAAGTCCCGACAGTCCGCGGCGACCACGTATTCGTTATCGGTTCCCATAGCGCGCCCGTCAATGAAGCGATCATGGAGCAGATAGCCCTCATTAATGCCGCCAACAACGCAAGCGCCCGCGACATAACCGCCGTAGTACCCTACCGTGGGTATGGGCGGGCCGACCGCCCAGATAATCCGCACGAATCCTACATGGGGCCGCTCGTTATGCGCATGCTTGAAGCAGCGGGTGCTAACCGCATCCTAGAGGTAGATCCCCACTCCGGACAGTCAGCCGGATTTCTCCGCGATGTCAGAGATGAATACACGCCTATCCCGAGTTACCCTGCTATTCAGGAATATATTGCGAATAACTTCATCAGCGAAGGCGACAATGTTTGCATCGTATCGCCAGATTCTGGCCGCGCCAAACTGAACCGTCGCTATGCCGAATATTTTAACCGCCCGCGCGCCATCGTCGATAAAATCCGTTCGGGCACCAATAAGGCCGAGGTAATGACCGTCATTGGCGAAGTTGCCGGGATGCATTGTATCATCATTGACGACATGATTGATACTGGTGGAACGATCGTCGAGGGCGCTAGTGCCTTGAAAAAGCTCGGTGCTGAAAATGTCACTATTATTGCTACTCATGGCATTCTTTCCGGCCCCGCCATAGAACGGCTGAGCACTGCCAAACGAGATGGTATCATCGGCACGATTGCCGTCACCGATACACTGCGTCTCCCCAAGAACACGCCAGAAGGTCTTATTGACGTTATAAGCGTCGCGCCGCTTGTCGCTACTGCTATTCGTAATATCTTCCAGGAAAAGTCAGTATCTGGCGGCTACCAATAAGCCGCCAGATGGCACTATAGTGTAGCCGTTGCTGCCCGCAGCTCTGCTATCTCCTGCGGCACATGGGTAACGC
>JBLMYW010000044.1:0-6971 GCA_050258515.1 Acidobacteriota bacterium
GCGAATCATGGGGCCCGCGCCTCGAATATATCTTGCGCTACACTATCTTGGCGCTTCTTGACCGCCCGGACACCACCATGCTCGATATCACTCGTATGCTAACTGATAAAAAGTTCCGTAAAGATACCCTCAGCTACTGTACCGATACCGTGGTGCTGCAGTTCTGGAACGTCGAATTCGCCAGCTGGACTGATAAGTTCCAAGCAGAGGCCATTGCGCCGGTACTTAATAAGGTAGGCGCTTTTACCGCGAACCCCGTTATCCGTAATATCATCGGCCAGCCAAAGAGCACCTTCAATATTCGCCAAATTATGGACGAAGGCAAAATCCTCGTAGTCAACCTCTCTAAAGGCCTCATCGGCGAAGATAATGCCGGTATCTTAGGCTCATTCCTCGTTACCAAAATCCAGCTGGCCGCCATGAGCCGTTCGGATATCCCCGATATCAAAGACCGCCGGCCGTTCTACCTGTACGTCGACGAGTTCCAGAACTTCGCGACCGACAGCTTCGCAACTATCCTATCAGAGGCGCGCAAGTACGGCCTCAACCTTACCGTGGCCAACCAGTACATCAGCCAGATGAGCGAGACAGTGCGCGACGCCGTGTTCGGTAACGTCGGCACCATGATTTCCTTCCGCGTGTCAGCCGACGATTCGCCAATCCTGGCTAAGCAGTTTGAGCCGCAGTTCGAACCCAACGACCTCTTGCAGATGCACAACCGTAACTTCATCGTAAACATGGTGATTAACGGTGAAAAGGCACCGGCCTTCAGCGCTAAAACGCTTAATTTGCCGCCAGCCCAAGTCGATAACACTGGGCGAATTATCCAGCACACACGCGAAGTATATAGTCGCACCCGTGAAGATATTGAAAAGGATATCAGCGAGCGCATTATGCCCCCCGAAAATCTGCAGGTAAAGCGCCCGGGGCCAGCCTATACGCCGCCCAAGGATCCTGCTGTACGCGAGGCTGAACGTAAAGCCAAAGAGGAAGCTATGTTGGCCCAAGGCAAAACCTGGCCGATTAGCAATGTTACCCCCGATGAAGTAAATACCGCTCTACAAGAGGCAAAAGAACAGGGAAGTGCCGCTCCAACCACGCCTCAAGAGAACCAGTCTTCTAGCAGCGCTTTTGGCTCAAAGGCGCCACAAGACCAATCAGGCGACGCGCCAAAGAAAAAGCGCACCCGCAGTCGCAAGCGCAAATCTGGCGGAGGGGAAGGTGGCACGGGCGAGCCCAGCGAACCCAACCGACCGCGCATCATACGCGAAAGCGATGGGGGGCAAAAACCGCGTACGGAAGTAAAGCGCGAACCGAAAGACCCTACCATCCTAAGTTTGCGCTAGTAGGGTTTTGGTTTGTCGGCTCTAAGCCGCTCAAGCAATTCAAGTGCAACATCCATTAGGCGCAGCTCCTCTGGCCGCCAAAAGGCAACCAATTCACTCCGTGGCTTCGACCCTGCTAAAAAGAGGGTGTTAGGCAGGGAATCTGGCAGTTCTTCACGTGCGTATATTACTTCCATAGCCTTCAGTATGCACAATCCGCCGTCATCACGCAGGAGAGCAGCGAGCAAGAGAACCCTCCAGAGTACCGTATACCCCTGCCTGCACAAACAGCACGCGGTACGGTTATAGCCGTAAAACAATTCAGAACAAAAATAGAACACTTAGCATATGTATGAATGACGCATTCGCATATTGCGACGCGCAGACTCTAAATATACCACAATCAGCCGCGAATCCAGGGACTCGCAAGTACCAGGCCGTAAATAGGGCATGCGCGACAAAAAAAGGGTACAAGTGTCAAAACAAGGCGAACCAAGCTGCACGGGAAAGGATAAAAGATAACATTATCTATATATAGCCTTAACGTCGCACAATGTTTCTTTCACGTCATTAAATATAATAACTATAGATGAATCAGCATACGTCTATATAGAGTGCTATTTTAGCGCATACCCCCATACCGGGGGAGTTGGCCTCGTGCTTCACCATACAATCTTGTTCCTGCGTCCGTGCCGCACTATATACACATACATTAGTAACGCATGCACACTAACTAAGCCTTGGTTGGTATTACTTATCATAACCGTGTTGTTGTAGTTTTCCACAACGATCATTTGCTTTTCACAGGATTTATGACCCTGATTTGCATTTTTTTAATTTTTATTACCCCCCTATTCTTTTTCCCTATTCCTCTATTATTTGCTTTTCCCCTATTTTGGTGTGATGGTATATATTTTTTTACATAGCAAAAAATAGAACAAAAATAGAACATTACCTCAAACAGTGAAGGGGCTACCTATTTATAATATGCCCTGCCCGGTACCCGCACATCCAAATACTCTGGTGTAATTCCCTTGGCAGCTAAGTACCGCACAGCCCGTGCTGCATCCTCAGCCTGCTCCCCTGCTGAGCGGTCTACACTAAACTTCACCTGGTATGGCAATCCTTCTATCGATACAAGCAGCTGCCGGGTGGTTTCCGCTGGTAACACCACTTTGCTGACAGTAAACCCTTGAGCCTCTAGACGACTTACGGCTAGGCCAATGAAGCCCAGGAACCTATCGCTTGCCAGCACCTTATTATCAACCGCTTGAATACCCGTCTCATCCACCACCTCAACGCCTGGCATAGCATAATAGTTGCGCTGGAATGCCACGCCCTGTCCGTCCACAAACAATTGGCTAGGGCCGGTTTTCCAGCTGACCACTGGCCGTCGAGTCTTCAAAGTAATCGTACTGACACCAACACCCGCCGGCCGAGGCGCTACAGTAGCAGCCAAGGTCTCTGGCAAACCGTTACTCTGCAGGTGCTCCACTAGTGCCTCCGTATTTAGCGTCGCCCGGGTACGCTCGAATAGATGATTACTTAGGTACTCCTGTATTTTTTGCTCGTAGAGTGTTGTCTCGGTAGGGGGGATAGGTGCATCAATGGTGACGCGCACGCCAGCTACCGATTGATACACCAGCCAAAACAGCCCTGCACTTATTGCGATTACTGCCAGAAATACGAGCCCTAATCGCCGCCGGTGCCGTCGCAAATGATGTGCTTGCACGCGCGGAGAGCGCAGCTCAGACCGATGCTCCCCTGCACTCCCCACTTCCGACACTAAGCTCCCCGTTAACGTACGGTTACGGCGAAACGCATAGCGCGCGCTCAAATCTTCAGCACCTGCCCTGCCCTCTCTTGGGCTAGCAGAATGAGTACGCCGATTCGGTAATTGTTGTTTTTTTTGCAATATTTTCATTGTAGTAATGCTTCTCTACCCCCATTGTATCACCAATACGCCGCGTCCCATCCCCAGAAAAATACAGAATGGCGTAAGCGCGTAGAGTAGGTCAAGCCCGCTAGTGGGATTTATTTTACGGCCGCCACAATCATCTCAGCCATGTCTTTAGCAGCATTTGGCTTGGCAAAAGCATGGAAGGCGCTACCCATTGCTTGTAGGCGGGTTTTGTCGGCTAACAAATTGAGTATTTCGTCGGTAAGCTTAGACGGCTCCTTTTCTAGCTCCTCTTCATCAAGCACACTTACGGCACCCTTTTCGGCGTACACTGCAGCATTTTTTAGCTGATGCCCACCCGTTAAGTAGCCATTTGGCACCAGAATAGTCGGTTTTGCCAGAGCAGCCAACTCTACGATAGTCGTAGCTCCAGCCCGTGCTACCACTATATCGGCAGCACCTAGCATTTTGGCCATACCCTGGTTCACGAACGGGTATAGCTGGAAGCGCTTATCATCTCCGGGAGTTAACGCGTTCATCTCGTCGTATTGGGCTTCGCCGCTGATCAAAACAATGTTGGTATGCTGCAGGAGAGTATGCAGGTCGCTCGCCACTGCCATATTAAGCCGCTTAGCACCGAGCCCTCCGCCCGTCACCACTACTAGTGGCCGTTCAGAGCTCAAACCCAGTGCTCGCTTTGCCGCCGCCTGTTGCTCTAGTGTGTAGGGCATAAAGTCAGCTCGCACGGGCACACCCACGTACTGCGCCTTAGTAGCTGGATAATTGTAAAACTGCAGCGGCGCGCCCGTACCAATAGCTGTTGCCCATCGCGCTAATATGCGATTAGTAAGCCCTGGGTGAGCATCAGAATCATGGATCACCAAGGGAATACGCAACATCTTAGCCGCTACGCCAATCGGCAAACAGACAAACCCGCCCTTCGTAAATACCACGTCAGGCCGCCACGCAACTAGCTTTACCAAACTTTCTATAAGCCCAATCACCACTTTTGCCATATCAATGATATTTGGCAGTACAATAGTGCGGAATTTCAGGAGCTGCTGCAGCACACTAAGGTGGTGATAGCGACGCAGCTTACCACTGCTAATCGTCTCAACCTTAATAGCTGGATCAAAGTGATGCATAACGCTTCGTGCCGTTACGCCAAATTTACGATCACACCAGAACTGAATTTCAGTATCGGGATAACGCTGTTTAACTTCCCGTAGTACGGCGACGACCGGGGTAACGTGACCCCCCGACCCCCCGCCGGCTGCTAGTATTCGCATAGCCTGCCTCCTTTTCTGTAACTACTCCATGCGCAGTATAGCGCGACAACTGAAATGCCAGCCCCAATGCACCGGTGATAAATACCATACTCGTGCCGCCAAAGCTTAATAATGGCAACGTAATGCCAGTGAGCGGCATCAGCCCCACCATACTGGCAGTGTTCATTACTACGTGCGCCGCAAGCCAGCCAAACACTCCAGCTACGGCTAGCCGCATTGGCATATCTGCTAAATGGTCGGTAATTCGCAGCAGACGCAGCAATAGCCCGGTAAATAAGGCAATGATCACCGTAGTACCAATAAATCCGAATATTTCCCCCATAATGGCAAAGATCGAATCGTTAATTGCCTCAGGCAAGTAGCCGGTTGCCTGGATGCTTTTACCGATACCACGGCCAAAAACACCACCCGTCCCCAGTGCGATCATAGCATTTTTAATATGGTAGTTATTATCACTCTCTTCGGCACTGCTCGTCGTTGCCGAATCGCCACTAAAGAATGTGGTGATACGCTCCATGCGGTGCGGTGCGCTTACGATCGCCAGCACTGCCAGTACCACGCAGACTGCCGCAATCTTCACTAGCATATTCCATTTGATCTTGCTTACAATAAGCATTGCTGCGATCATCGATGCCATTGCCATGCCGGTGCCCATATCTTTTTGCAGCACTATCACCACAAATAGTGCAGCGCCGGCAATCGCCAGCATTGGATAAATAGTTTCACGCTTTTCATTAATCTTACCTTCTTGGTAGCGTTTACCCAAAAAACTTGCCATGTATATCAATAGCGCAAACTTTAGCAGCTCAGCCGGCTGCAAGCTGCCAAGCGGGCCTAGATTGAACCAGCGATATGCACCCAATGTTTGCTCGGCAATTTGGTCAATATGGAGTATGTTACCCGCAATAAATAGCAGGGCACACAGCCCGAAGCCTACTTGCACCAGCCGCCAACCCCACTGCTTTAACCGCTCAAATGGCACCGTTGCCATTACTGCAAAAGCCGCCGCCGCTACACCTAGGCTAAATAGCTGTTTTAGTACAAAATAGTTCTCAGTATAAAAGTCAGTTTGATGTACCCTATTCAATAGATTAGCGCGTTCGGGGCCAATTGCGTACATTACCACCACACCCAGCAACATCAATAGGCCAGTAAATAACACTATTTGGTAATCAGGGCGGTGGCGACGCTGCCCCCCTCCCCCATCTTTTAGCTCGCGGCCACTGCGTGGACGCGACGGCACTCGACGCCGAGCTTGCTCCACTTAAATATGCCCTCCGCTCAGCGCCATCAATAAGCCAGCAAAAGCAGCGATACAAGCAATTACCCAAAAACGCATCGTTACCTTCGCTTCCGGCCATCCTTTAGCCTCTAGATGGTGATGGATCGGTGCAGATATAAAAATTTTACGCTTTAAAAGCCGCTTGCTCGTGATCTGCAGTAAGCTCGAGCCGGCCTCGATCACAAATAGCGCACCGATGATTGGCAGCAAAAATAACGTGTTCGTTAGCATTGCTACCACACCAAGGCTGGTGCCAAAGGCAAAGCTGCCTACATCGCCCATGAAGAAGCGTGCCGGGTAAATATTAAACCATAGGTAGCTAAGCAGTGCGCCTACTACGGTAAAACAAAAACCGGCAATGGTAACATGCCCCTGTAATAGCGCGATCACGCCAAATGTCGTAAACGATAGCGCGAGTAAGCCGCCCGCTAGTCCATCTAGGCCATCACTAATATTCACGGCATTACTGGTAGCAACTACCGCTAGTGCAAATATTGCCACAATCCAAACGCCCACCTGCCAATCGCCCACAAATGGAATATGGATTGAATTATACCCAAGCTTGGTATAGAAGAACCACCCTAAAACAATTGCCATGATGGTAATCATGACGAATTTAAGGCTGGAGCGTAACCCGGCTACTCCTGTACCCTGGCCGCGAATATTAATAATGTCGTCGAGCAGCCCAACCGCAGCACCGCCTACTAGCCCAGCAAGCGGCAGCCACGTGCCAGCACGATCCCAGTTAAAAAAGTAAGTAATCACCGTAATCGATACCACGCCAATAATTCCTGCCATTGTAGGAATATTGCGCGTAAACTTGCTGGCATGCAGTTTAGTAAACACCTCTAGCTTTTCGCCTAATGTACTGGTGCTGCGCTGGCGCTTCCAGAACTTATAGCGGTAGGCAAAGTAGGTATAGATAGGCGTTAATGCCATGGCAAGTAAAAATGCCCCTACGCTCAAGATAAATGTTGCGTTCAGGTCGGTAGTAAAGTTCTGGAGGTTCATATCCATATTGTACCTTATCTACCCTTTTGGTGTTAGTGAATAGTAGTTAATCAACCAATTAGAAATCGCGTTAAATATTGGCTTGGCATCAGCACCGCCGCCCATTGATTTATCTTTAGCCGAAATCTCTACCATTATCACGTATTTTGGATTGTCTATTGAAT
>JBLMYW010000045.1:0-22934 GCA_050258515.1 Acidobacteriota bacterium
TGAGTGGAATATATCAATTCCATCCCACCTATTGTATACTAAATAACAGATAAGTACTAGTATGCGCCCAGAAGATAATCGACCCAGCACAGGTATTTCCATTCCGTCGCGACAAATGGCGCCGGAGCCTTCGCATAGGGTAAAAAATGGCCAAAGCCAAGCTGCGGCGGCCAATGTGGTACGCAGCCAGATTACTGCGATTTATACAAACGACCCGCACCATACGGCGCCAGCCGTAGAGTCAGCTCAGCCGCAACCAGCGCAGCCTTCCGCGCCCGAACTACAGCCACAGAAAGCTGCCGCATCACCTATTCAAGCTGGCCCGGGTGCCATTAATATGCAAGCCGCCAACCAGCAATCCACTCCTGATAACCCCTACCAGCGCACCCATGCCGAGCAACAGCACCATACAGAGCCTGGCGAATGGCAAAAATACCACAGCGCTTGGCAGAGCTACTACCAGCAATACTACGAACGTTACTATGTAGGCAAAGTACATGAGGTCAAAAAAAACCTCGAAAACAACTCTGGCACCAAACCCAACGAACCCGAAACCATATCTTCTGACGAAGCTATGTATGATCTGCGTGCCAAGCTGCGCAACCAGATTAATGAACGGGCAAAAAAAGTGCGGGTGAGTCGTCATTTTATCCCGGCTATGGCCGGTGTGATGGTGATGCTTATATTTCTATTTTTGCAGTATAACCGTACCGTACTCGCCGCGGTAGATGCCTACATTACACCCGGTAACCTCGATCCGTCGACGCTCATTATTGACCCCAACGCCAGCCTAGAAGTGACAAGCGAGCCAAAGTTAATCATTCCTAAGATTGGCGTGGATGTACCGATTGTATGGGATGCAAATGCCGCCAGCCAAGATTCGCTCAATGCCGCCATGGACAATGGCGTAGCATGGTTTAACATCAAAGGCGCAAACGCCCGGCCAGGTGAAAGGGGCAACTTTGTGGTGTCCGGCCACTCATCTAACGATTGGCTCGATCAAGGCGATTATAAGTTTATCTTTGCCCGGCTGGAGCAGCTGGGCGAGGGCGACGCCGTATATGTAAACTACAATGGCACCCGTTACACGTATACCGTTACCAGCACCAAGGTCGTTAAACCCACCGACGTCAGCTCGCTCATGACTGGTACCGACACCCCGCACATGACCCTGATTACCTGTACGCCGCTTGGTACTGCACTTAACCGCCTATTGGTATTTGCTGACCAAGTAAGCCCTGACCCGAATACCGCCCCAGAAGCAACCACCCAAACTACTTCCAGTAGTGCAACCAAGATGCCATCAAACTCACCAACCTTTCTTGAACGATTGTTTGGCCTAGGGCAATAGATCAAGCTCGGGGGCAAGAGGACTTAGTCGTTCGTCAGCTTCACTCGCTGCAACGCTGTACCGGCTGGAGTAGCCGTAAAGTAATAAATATATTTCTCGTTCTCACTTAACGTTGCCGGCTGATCGACCGTATTACTCGCAAACAACTGCCCATTCGTGCCATCGTAATCATAGTAATACCCGCTCTGGCCAACAGCAAGAATATGGTAGGTATCGAGCCATTGAACATCACGAGTCAGAGGACTTTGCAGCGCCACCGTTGCGCTCGCTTGCAGCTCTAAATCATAGGTAACCATTCGCGCCGCGCGCGCTGCATACACAATTCGATTGTTGCCGGGCGCAAACCCCACGTAGTCGCTGCTGCCGACAATTTTCAGTCCGGCTACTTTTGTCAGTGTCAATTTATCGGTGCCGTCACTTGATGGTAAGTCACCTCGCATAATATCAAGTGTTTCGCCGTGTAAAATAACCGTGTAGTGTTCGCCGTAGTAATTGCCGGTTGCTACACGCAGCGCAGCATCACCCAAAAGAGGGTACGTGGCAATTGTTTTTGCCTTGAGGTTGCCCTGGGTTACATACCCAGCCGTCCTCGTGCCATTATCGTCCGGTAGAGTAGTGTAGGTGATTACCCGCTCTTCGTTAATCGAAAAATCAGCTACATTTGCTGCAATCACTCCTGATACCGTTGCCGCAGGCAAATTGATACGGCGCAGCTCGTGGGCAGTCGTCAGCACATATAATACATTGCTATCGCCCAGTGAATACGCAACCTTTGCTATTTCTATGCCCATTTCGGCAGTGATATTGCGCGCTCGGCCGTCACGCACGTCCAGGGATATATATTCGGACTTATCGCCATATCCATGGCGTATAAGCAGTAGATTGCTGTTTTTATCCCACGACTCTAGCCCGAAGCTCTGCGCCTGATCATCGCCTGGTGCTGTGTAGGCACTTGCCGGCAATACTATCGTATTGGTTTGCGGCGCATCGTCGTTAAGGCTGGTTACGGCTATCTCTGGATTAGTACTTTTTGGCATCACGGCCATTAGTTTATGGTTCGGCGAAGGCAGCGCAGTTGCTACGCCCTCAAAGTTTGCCGCGGTTACTATTTTCGGGTTGTTAGGAAATAACCGTGCATAATTAAGCCATAGTACGCTACCAGGCTTTACTAACACCTCTTTTTTCCAGCTACCATAGCCGTCACGCGCCATAGTGATGGTGTGCGCACCGGCAGTTAGTGTTACTTTGCTGGCAGTTTTATTAGCAAGCGTCACGTCATCTACCATGACAGTTGCACCCGTAGGCCGAGAGTTAAACTGCACCAAGCCACCTTGCTCGACCTTGCCATCAAAAGGATTGTAACGATAGCCCTGAATTACCAGCACAAGGATAGTCAGTATCGATAGTACGGCAAGTCCCATAAGGGTATAGACGAATGCTAGCTGCACGCGCAAACGGCGCTTATTGCGATGTTTATGCATATAGGTATATTGTAGCACCATTTCATCTATTGCACATACCGTAACATATGCGGTATTATGTACATAAAGCATGAGCAGGGTAGGCTCTATAGGTAATCAGGGGAACACATGAAATCAACGACAGTATCAGTAAATGGCACCGTGTACGATAGCCGTACCGGCAAGCCCATTCGCCAGGAGCGCCAAGCGCACGCCTCGGCTACGCGTACTGCGCAGTCAGTTCACGCGCAGCCACAACGTTCTAAAACATTAAATCGACGCTACGTAAAACGTGACCCTACTGTTACTTCTGCCACTCGCGTACTTACGAGTGCCGCGCCGGCTCGACAGGTAAATGCCGCTGCTACAAAGCACGCTACTCATACCATTAACAGGCATCGAGCGCCTATTGCACCACGCAAAGACCACACTCCTAGCGCGGCTATTGCTAAGTTTGCAAAGCCGGCTACCGCCCAGCACCACCAAAAGGTTCACCCATCTGCCGATATAAAGCCAACACCCCATGCACTAGAACATGCCGCCGCCAAAAAGGTCAGGTTAGAGCAAGCGCAAAAGCAACTACAAATTGAGCGAGCACCCAAACCTTCACAGGTAATTAAAAACGAATCTATTCACCACGCCATGGCCAACAGTACGCCAAAGCATCATAAAAAAGAGGTTCGCGCCAAGAAACAGCGCAGTAAAGCAGGGCGACTGATGAGTGTTGCTAGCGCCTCATTAGCCATCGTCCTCTTGGGCGGCTACCTAACCTACCTTAACATGCCCTCGCTCTCTACCCGAGTAGCGGCAGCTCAGGCGGGCATAGATGCTAGCTACCCCAGCTACCAGCCAAGCGGTTATAGCTTATCTGGCCCTGTCGCCTACAGCCAAGGCAGCGTCACCATGAAGTTCGCAGCTAACGCCGGGCCTGCCAGCTACACGCTTACCCAGCAAGATTCTACCTGGGATTCAAGCGCAGTACTGCAAAACGCGGTCGAGCCAGAAGCACAAAATAACTATACAACGACTGCAGCCAGCGGCCTGACTATTTATACCTATAATGGTAAATCAGTCTGGGTAAACAACGGTATCCTATACACCGTTACAGGTGATGCGCCACTCTCACACGAACAAATCCGCAATATTGCGACTAGCTTATAGGCCTTCATAGACGTTTAAGGGGTATTTTGCTAAACTATTCCTATATGACATCTGTACGTACCCGATTCGCACCCTCACCAACTGGTTTTTTACATGTAGGCGGCATCCGCACCGCACTGTTTGCATTTTTAGTAGCCCGGCAAGCGAGTGGCACTTTTGTATTACGGTTTGAGGACACCGACAAAAAACGCGAGGTTGCTGGCAGCGCCGAGCACCTAATCGCCAGCCTGAAGGCTATTGGCATAGAATACGATGAGGGCCCCGATATTGGCGGCCCATACGGCCCATATATACAGAGCCAGCGGCTTGACCATTACAAATTGTGGGCCCAGAAGCTCATCGACCAAGGCAGGGCGTATGCCGACCCTTATAGCTCGGAAGAAATGCAGGGCTTTCGTGATGAAGCAGCCGCTGCAAAGCGCGCCTTCCGCTACCGCGACTACCGCCCCGAGAATCCACCCGCATGGGATGGCAGCACGCCATTGCGCTTTAAAGCCGATCCCAAAACCTACACCTACCATGATGAGGTAATGGGCGATGTCACGACAAGCCCTGAAGTCGTCGACGACTTCATACTCATTAAATCCGATGGCTACCCAACGTATAATTTTGCCCACATTATCGACGACACCGAAATGGAAATCTCTCACGTAATACGCGGCCAAGAATTTATTAGCAGTATGCCAAACTACCTGGCCCTCTACGAAGCACTCGGTCTAGTGCGACCTATTTTCGCTCATATGCCACATATTATGAACGAACAGGGCAACAAAAAGCTCGGCAAGCGCGACGGCGCCAAAGATGTGCTCGATTACATCCGCGATGGCTACCTGCCCGAAACCATGATGAGCTTTATTGCCACAATGGGCTGGAACGACGGCACCGAGCAAGAAGTATTTACGAAAGCCGAACTGATTGAAAAATTTAGTTTATCACGCGTACAAAAAAGTGGTGCTCGCTTTGATGAAAAGCGCCTGCTATGGATGAATGGCCATTTTATCCGCGAACTAAGCTTGGACGAACTGGCGACCAGGATAGAATTCTTTTGGAGCGAAAGCGCCAAAAAAGCATCCGAAACCTACAAGAAGCAGGTACTTGCACTAGCGCAAGATCGCCTAAAAACGCTGAAGGACTTACCAGCTCTGACCAGCTATTTCTTTGAGGAGCCGGCCGTAGATATGAGCTTACTTACCGACAACAAGCAGCTCAAAAAACTGAGCGATACCGAACGGAATGATCTGCTAAACTCAGTCAAAAATAGCTTTGAAGCGCTCGATACCTGGACGCCAGAATCAATTCAAGATTGTCTTAACGGCCTACTGGAAACAACCGGCCAGAAGCCTGGCACGCTCTTTAGCCTCATCCGCATCGTTACCACCTGGGCGCCATTTAGCCCACAGCTTAACGATACTTTGGCACTACTTGGCAAAGAAACCACGCTTCGACGTCTTACTACCGCGTTGTAGCTTTTCTCACTATACTTACTGACGCAAGACAACGCTAAACGTTTCGCATCCATAAGCACTTTGCGTTATAATAAATCCTATATGCAGCATGACTCCTTGCCGCCAGTTCAGCTTCAGGCCGCCCACAGGTATAAAAAGCCTGGTATTTGGGTACAGCTACGACAATGGGCTCACCACCATCCGCGTAAAGCGTGGTTTTATGGTATTGCCACATTGCTTGGTGTGGCCGCCATCGCCACTATCATCGTGATAGCCCTATTGCCAACAAAAACGCCTTCAAAATTGCCAGTATCAACACTTCAAAAGCCTGCTCCCGTAGTGTACTATTCGCCGCTAACTGGCCGGGAAGTAGCTAGCGAAGCCGCCACCAAGCAAGCCGTCACCGGCATTATGATAGAAAACTCGCCCGATGCCCGCCCGCAAAGTGGACTGAAGCAAGCCGGGATCGTTTATGAAGCAGTCGCCGAGGGTGGGATCACGCGCTTTTTGGCGCTGTACCAAGAGGGCAAGCCGGGGCTCATTGGCCCGGTACGCAGCGTCCGCATGTATTACGTGGACTGGGTAGCGCCATATAATGCTAGTGTGGCGCACATTGGTGGCAGTGCGGCAGCGCTTACCGAAGTGCGCAATGGCAACTACCGCGATATCGACCAATTCTTTAACGCGCCATACTACTGGCGCGCAACCGACCGCTACGCACCGCATAACGTATACACCAGCTTTGAAAAACTCGATGCCCTAAACGCTGCCAAAGGCTACAAAGAATCTACTTTCACGGCTTGGCCACGCAAAGACGGCAAACCAGCCGAAACGCCAACTGCCACCAGTGTTGCCATTAACTTTTCTGGCCCGCTATTTAATACCCAGTATACGTACGACAAAAGCTCTAACACCTACTTACGCAGTATTGGCGGCGTAGATAGCAACGACCGCGAAGAGGGGCGCATTACCCCTAGTGTTGTCATTGCCATGAAGGTCAATATGGTGCGTGTACTTGAAGATGGCTACCGCGAATCGATCCAAACCACTGGCAGTGGTGAAGCAATCGTCTTCCAAAACGGTATCGCTACAACTGCTACTTGGCACAAAGCATCACGTGCCAGCAGTATTATCTTTACCGGGAGCGATGGCAAAGAAATCCCACTTGCTCGGGGCCAAACCTGGGTTGCCGCCGTACCGAATGGCAGCGGGAGCGTATCATGGCAGTAAAAGCGCAGGCAACAGGCAAGACAGAACCGCAAATACGCGACTATTGGCGTAGGTACCGGCGCAGCGCACTTGGCATTACGATACTGATGCAAGTTATTATTACACTGATTATCGCATTATCCATGATAGTTGGTGGCTTGGCGCCCGATACGCTAGCGTTTTGGGTAACACTACCTGCTACATTAGTCGCCGCCACGGTACTTAATTATTTAATCGTGGATTTTTTATTATCGCCACTTCGCGATATTTCTATGGCTATTACCAACGCCGCCAACCAGAAGCCAACTCATCCGCTGGCCAACCCTAACACGCCGCGCTATGCCCATAGCGGCTTTAAGCCTATGTTGCAATTTATTTACGACCATGCCGCTGCAAAAGATGCAGCCGAAGCCTCTGGCACTGATAGCTCTGATGAACTGAAGCGCCTGCTAGCCGGGCTAAATGAAACAACTGCCGGCTTAGTAATTATGGATGCCTCGGGAGCTATCCAGTTCGCTAACCGTGCTGCGCCGGTAGCAAAAGATACCAACAACGCCCAAAAGCTTGATTTGCTATTCCCGAACGATACTGAATTTGCCGATTGGCTTGCCGACTGCCGAAAGAATGCTGTGCGTGCCCAAAAAACATGGTCGCGCATACCTAATCGCCTCGTTGGCGACGAAGACCGCCGTATCTTCAATATTACGGTTAATTACGAAAAGGGAAGCGCCGCCGAAGTAGTGTTAATCGCCTATGATGCTACCGCCGTATTCCAGCCAGAGGATGACGAACTGGACTTTATAGCATTCGCCGCACACGAACTACGCGGGCCAATTACGGTGATCCGTGGCTACCTAGATGTCCTTGATATGGAACTCGCCGACCAAACCAAGCCCGACCAAAAAGAGTTATTTAAACGCCTGATTGTAAGTGCCAACAGGCTATCTGGTTACATCAATAACATCCTCAATACCAGTAAGTACGATCGCCGCCACCTGCGCGTCCATTTGGCCGAAGAAACACTGAGTGCCATATACGATACCATTCGCGACGATATGGAACTGCGCGCCCAGTCGCAGCGCCGGTTGCTTTCGGTAACGTTACCGTCAAGCCTGCCCACTATAGCGGCCGATCGCTCCAGCCTTAGTGAAGTCATATCCAATCTCATTGATAACGCATTAAAATATTCTAACGATGGCGGCGCGGTAGCAGTAAGCGCCGAGGTAGAGGGTAATTTCGTAAAGGTATCGGTCACCGACAATGGCATTGGCATGCCCGCAAACGTAGTTGGCAATCTGTTCCATAAGTTTTACCGTAGCCATCGCAGCCGCGAAACCGTTGCTGGCACAGGTATCGGCCTCTATATCTGTAAGGCCATCGTCGAAAGCCATGGCGGTAAAATCGGTGTTACTAGCACTGAAAATGTTGGCTCAACCTTCAGCTTTACTGTGCCGATTTACGCCTCGGTGGCAGAAAAATTACAGGCCAACGATCATACCAATGCTGGGCTCATTTCGTCTACCGACGGTTGGATCAAAAACCACTCAAAATACACTGGATAGGATACAATGTAACTAATGGCTATTAAAAAAATACTAATAATAGAAGACGATCGCTTTATTGGCGAAATGTATGTGCGCAGCCTAAAGCACGAAGGTTTTGAGGTAGATTGGGTGGTAGACGGCCACGATGGGCTCGTCGCCGCGACTAACAAGCCCTACGACGTGATATTGCTGGATATTATGCTGCCCGAAATGCGCGGCCCCGAGATACTAAAAGCACTCCGCGGCAATGGGGTAGATAAAGTGCCAAACAGCCGCATTATGGTCATGACTAACTTCGACCAAGATACCGAAAGCCGCGTGGCCATGCAGCATGATGTGGATGCATACCTTATAAAAGCCGAGATCACCCCGCGTCGATTGATCGAAATCATCCGCGGGTTCGAAACGCCAAAAACAACATAGAGTTGTTTAAGTCACCTCAATGTGATTTAATATATTTCACTATGTCCGAGTTATCATACGGCAAAGCTCTTGACCTAGCCAAGCAGCGCCTCCTAAACCCAAACTCCTACTTAACACCGCAGCAAGCTGGATTTGTGCTACTGCAGCTATCACAAGCAGCTGTTAACTATACGATAGACTACCGAGGCCCCCACATTACATCAAATTGGAACCTCGGTGACCCGAGTCCGCACCGCGAGAAATTTGCGACGCTCGGATATCCCATACGCATCACGCCTGCCGCAACTATATTTGGCTACTACCAAGATAGGGAAGGGGTGGGGGCGGTGCCACTCACACCCGATCCGGCAAGTGTGCAGTATTCAGTGAACATGGACAATCTATCATCGGAAGCAATAGAGCACCGCACCGTTACCAACGAAGTAGAGCAGGGCAGCTTACCAGCCGTCGCAAAGGATGCATCATACCCAAATATGATCGGTTCGTATGCAATTATGGCAGGTAGCGAGATCACCTATGCCCTACAAACGCATGAGTCGTCAGATGAACACCACCGTGCAATTATCGCCATGGCCCAGGCCATACCTGAGGTAAGATTTATTACGGCACGTATGGGAGGCTTTGCGCCCATTCCCTAGACACACTGGGTCATATCTGTTACCATTAGTAAAGCTATAGAAGCTTTGGCCTCATCGTCTAACGGTTAGGACACAAGGTTCTCATCCTTGCAATCGGGGTTCGATTCCCCGTGAGGTCACCAAAGTAAATAGCCCTAGGTTTTGCCTAGGGCTATTTACTTTGGTAGTACTCCAGTTTTATCCTTGAGGCTACTTTTGTGTCATACCGCGCTGCTCAACAAAGGTAAGGGCGGTGCCGCCTTTACCGGCGCGGCCAGTGCGGCCGATGCGGTGTACGTAGTCATCGTACGCCTGTGGCAAGTCAAAGTTAATCACATGGCTGACCTCAGGGATGTCCAAGCCGCGGGCTGCAACGTCGGTAGCAAAGAGCACCCGAGCACGGCCTTTTTTGAAGTCATCAAGCGCACGCGTACGCTGGCCTTGCGATTTATTGCCGTGAATCGCACGTGAGCTAATGCCCATTTTATCAATACTATCACTCAGGCGCTGCACGCCATACTTGGTTTCGCCAAATACAATCACGCGCTCAAACTCTTCGTCTGAAAGCAGATTCACCAACAAATCTTTTTTATGGTCTTTATCGGTATAATACACCACATCCTGGTAAATATGGTCATTGGTTTCGGTGACTTTTACCGATACCATTTCAGGATTATGCATCATCTCACCGGCAATCGCACGAATACCATCACTAAATGTAGCGCTAAAGCAGAGCGTTTGGCGCTCCTTCGGCAGCATATTCGCGATGCGCTGGATATCTTTTACGAATCCCATATCAAGCATACGGTCAGCTTCGTCTAATACAAATGCTTTTACGTAGTCAAGTTTCAGCGAACCACGGTCGAGGTGGTCTTTAATACGCCCAGGCGTACCAATTACCACGTGCGGGCGGCGCTGGAGGTCGCGGAACTGTGGGCCAATGTTGACTCCGCCAACCAGTAGCACAGAGTATAGCTTCATACCCTTAGAAAAACGGCGGAATTCTTCGTCAATTTGCTGCGCAAGCTCACGTGTGGGCGCCATAATCAGGATAGAATAAAACTCCCTGGTGCGGGCGAGGTGGGTAAGCAAGGGCAACAAAAATGCCGCCGTCTTACCGGTACCGGTATTTGCAAGGCCAATCACATCTTTGCCGTCAAGCGCCAGAGGAATCGTCTGATCCTGGATAGCACTCGGGCTAGTAAAGCCGATTTGCTCGAGGTTCTGCTTGATAACTGGGTTAAGCGCAAAGTCTGCGAACTGATGCGTCGGCTCATAGACAGTCGCCTCATGGTCAATCGATGCCACATCACGGTTAATAAAGCGTGACGGGTGAATGGTTTGCTTGTTTAATTTACCCGACTTACCGCCACCGCCTGACCGGCGATTTTGGTAGCCACCCTTGCGGCGACGTGGGTTGTTCTGCGGCCGAGCGCCACGAAAAGAGCGGTTAGTATTGTTTTGCATTATATAAACCCTTTCGTTCATACATATGATGAACGCTCGGGACTAATAGGGGAGCTTCATCCGAATTTACATATATCGCTATATGTTAACTAATTTCATTGTAGCACAGATTTGGTAAAAAGTCAATATGCTTGTGGCAGGCATTGCAATTATACTTGTTTTGTGATATAATGAAATAGTAAACGCATGCCCCAACTCGAGAAAGAGGATCCAATATGCGTCGTACCACCGCGTTACTCGTGGCGGCGGCGGCCGTAGCCCTGAGTGGCTGCAGTGCACCAACCGCCACCAGCCCCGAGGAAGCTCGGCCAGCCCGGATCAGCTATGTTAAGCTGCCCGACAGTCGGGTACTGACATGTGTGTCGACCGTCATGCACGGAAACGGCAGGACGTTCAGCTGCGACTGGGCACATCCCTTCTCGCTGAACGGTACAGCTCCGGTAGGCGCAGAAGTCATCACCAAGGACAGCTTCGCGTACGTGAAAGCACCGAACGGTGATACATTGCAGTGCATCTCGTCAATCAACCACGGGAATGCACGTGCACTGGAGTGCGATTGGGGGAACCCCATCAAACCACGCTAGCCTAGGCTAGCACCCGCCCGCTACCACGGAGAGTCCGCCATTCTGGCGCCCCGCGGTGGCGGGCTCTTCAATTGGCTATGTTACTTCGCTATTTGGCGCTGGGTTTCGTCGCGGATAGTACCTACTAATTGCTCTAACACATCTTCCAGCATGACCACGCCCATTAGCCGACCGCGGCGATTTACAACCTGCGCCACGTGCGCACCTGTACGCTGCATTGTGCGGAGGGCGGCTTGAGCCGAGTCCGACGGTGCGACCGTCGGCAGGGTACGGATGACCGATGCAACAGTTTGGCCGTTTTCTAGGCCTAGCACATCCTTAATATGCAAATAGCCCTTAAAGCCGCCTTTTTTACCCTTACCTACAGGGAAGCGCGAGTAGCCGGTGTCATGGATGAGCTGCTCGAGCTCAGCTACAGTAGGCTTAGGGCTGGTGACAACAAGTTTATCCACCGAGGTTATCACCGATTCAATTGTCTGGCTGTCGAACTCCAGACTGCCCGAAAGCAGCTGTTCTTCCTCGGCGCTTAGCAGCCCCTCACGGTGTGATTCCTTCACAAAGCCGATTACTTCGTCACGGTTAAAGCTACTGGCGATTTCGTCGCGGGGCTTTACGCCCAGCAAACGGAGGATACCATTGGCAATCGCGTTCATTAGGCCGATAACCGGGCGAATCGCTTTTACCGTATAGTACAGTGGCGGCACCAGTACCAGGGCGGATTTGGTAGGGCTCGCGAGTGCCAAGTTTTTCGGCACCATTTCGCCAATGACCACATGGACATATACCATGGCCGACATCGCAATCACAAACGCAACGATATGCCGCGCCGCCTCACCGAGACCCAGCGCCGCAAACGGCTCCTCAAGCAAATGCGCCACCACCGGCTCACCTAGCGCACCAAACACCAGGCTGCAGAGCGTAATACCCAGCTGCGCCCCGGCTAGCATAATAGACACTTGCTCCATCGCCGCCAAGGTGATCTTAGCCATGCGCGAGCCCTCAGCAGCTCGCAGTTCCATACTACTGCGGCGAGCCGATACCAGGCTGAATTCCGCCCCCACAAAGAATGCGTTACCTAGTAGGGATATTGCCGCCAGCGCCAAACTCCACTCTACACTCATACTGACTCCTCTTCGCGTATGCCTGGCAAGCGGGTAAGCAGTAGTCTGTCCACGCGATGACCATCCATGCGCAGCACTTTCAGTGCCACGGTTACTTCATCGCCCTCGCGGTCAACACCCACGGTTTTAACTATGTCACCTACCTCTGGCATCCGTTCTAAATTATGCGCCACCAGGCCAGCAATGGTCTCCACCTCTTCGTGCTCGGGCATATATATATCCGTTGCCTCGGCAATTTCATCAGGCCGCAATAAGCCAGAGATATCCCACTCGTCGTCGCTCACTTCGCGCACGGCCGCGCCATTGGCATCATGCTCGTCCCGCAGGTCGCCTACCAGCTCCTCTAGTAAGTCTTCGATGGTTATCACGCCGTCTACCGCGCCAAATTCGTCTACCGCAATGGCCATCTGCAAGCCATCAGTGCGCAAATCATCTAGCAGTGCCTCCAGCGAGATACTCGATGGCACCAGTAGCGGCTTAGTCATCAAGTCCTCCACGCGAGTGGTTTTGCGCTCGGGCCGAGGCACCACGAAGGCATGCTTTATATGTACAATGCCGCGCACATCGTCAAGGTCTTTGCCATACACCGGAAAGCGCGACCGGCCAGACTTGCGTGCGAGCTCCAGCACATCGTTTGCGCTGGCACCCATGGGCAATGCCTGCACGCGCAGGCGTGGCGTCATAGCATCAAGTGCTGTTAGGTCACCGAAGTTTAGGCTGCGCTCTAGCATAGCCGCGGTTTCACGGGGCAAGGTGCCGCTTTCAGCGCTACGGCGCACTAGGCTTAGCAACTCGTCGGCGCTACGAGCACTGGCTAGCTCTTCGGTCGGCTCCACACCAAAGCGGTGCAATATCGCATTGGCACTGCTATTTAAGAATCGGATGGGCCAGCGCATGACATTAGTAAAAAAGAGTAGGGGAAGCTGCACCAGTGCCGCGGTTTTGTAGGGCCGGGCAATGGCCAAGTTTTTCGGCACCAGCTCACCAAATATCATCGTAACGGCAGTGGCCAGCACTAGGCCAAGGGTAATCGCAATACTAGGGGTAAAGCCGCTTGGTATACCCATCGCCTTCAATCCCGGCTCAATCAGCCGAGCAATCGCTGGCTCCGCCAAAAAGCCAATAGCCAGATTAGTCACCGTAATTCCCACCTGTGCACTCGATAGCTGGGTAGACAATGTTTTTAGGGCGTGCAGCACACCTTTTGCTTTGGCGTCACCTTTTTTAGCGATCGCCTCCACGGAGTTACGGTTGACCGCCAGCAGCGAAAACTCCGCAGCTACAAAAATCCCGCAGGCTGCAACGAGTACTATTGAAACAAAAAGTAAGAGGAGCTCTATCATTGGGTTAGTATGTTAGCGCGTCCTTGTAGCGTGTGTCATCTATATGTATCAGTATACAATATTTTTTTATAAATTACTACTGCCGACCGTCTATGCCGCGCAGGCGCTTAACGCGGTCAGCTGTAGACGGGTGAGTACTAAACAGACTCGCTAAGCCCTGCATGCTAAACATGTTAGCAAACATTAGGCTAGCTGTTACTTCTTCGTTAGGGCTTGGCTTGATTGGCGGGGCAGATTGCTTCCATGATTCGAGTTTCAGTAGGGCGCTTTCCAGCTCGCGGCCGCTACCCAGTGTATGCGCACTGTGTTCGTCGGCCAGAAACTCCCGGCTGCGCGAAATCGCCATCTGGATAATCATGGCGGCAAAGGGTGCAAGTAGGGCCGCGGCGATTGCAGCAATTGGATTGCCGCCGCCATCCTCATCGCGCCCGCCAAACATAAAGGCAAATTGAGCGATATAACTGATAGCACCCGCCATACAAGCAGCGATAGTGCTTACCAACATATCACGGTTTTTGACATGTCCCAGCTCGTGGGCCAGCACGGCGCGTAGCTCACTTTCGGTCAAAATCTCCATAATACCAGAGGTTACCGCCACTACCGCATGCTCAGGCGAGCGTCCGGTCGCAAAGGCGTTCGGAATAGGCGTATCTACGTAATACAGCTTTGGCATTGGTAGGCCATCACGCTGTGCTAAGTCGGTAACAATCCGCTCGACCTCGGGGTATTTACCATTCAGCGGCTTGGCGCCTTGCATTTTTACTACTAGCGAGCCGCTAAACCAGTACATTACGAGGTTCATGCCGCAGCCCAGCACAAGCGCCATCAGCATGCCGCTTTGTCCGCCCAGCAGGTAGCCCACGAGCATAAATAGGCCTATTAGGCCGGCCATTAGTAGTGTGGTTTTAAATAGTTGCGTCATCTAGTACACTTTTCCTCATTTATACTTCTATTTTATCATACGCAATTCTACCACGAGCATATTGACTTTTTTACAATTTTATGATAGAATGGAATTGAGGGGGCTCTTCTGTCCGCATACATCAGGGGTGATTACCCCAGAACCTTAAGGAGTGATGGACGTGCGCGTTCGCACCATTCTTGCAAGTTTCATCGTCGCCGTGCTCAGCCTGACTGGTTGCGCCACCGCGCAGCCGCAGGCGGCGCCCACGGTCGACCCATACACCGCACCGGCCGAGGTGCAAGCCAAGATCGACAACACTTCGGTGGCCGCGATCAACAGCTGCAACCGAGCGCCAGGCCAGGGCGTCCAGGTGACCTTCGACGACTCCGGCACCCCGGAGCAGGTGAAGGCCATCCTGGCCAAGCTGAAGCAGCTCGGCTGGAAGGGTGTGTTCTTCCCCACGGGCGAGTGGGCGATGGAACACTGGGAGCTCATCCAGCTGATGAGAAGCGAGGGTCACGATGTGGGCAACCACACCATGACACACGCCAACCTGGAAGAGCTGCTGAAGGCAGGTGACTACACGGCATTCTACAGGGAAATCTATCCCCTAAAGGACGCCGAGACCACCAGCCCCCGGCTGCTGCGCCCGCCCTACGGTGGCGGCATGTACAATGCCGACATCGGTCAGCGTCTCAAGGAGCGTGGTGCGCAGGTGTGCGGCTGGGAGGCCGACACCAATGACTGGCGGGGCTACTCGCCGGAGCAACAGCTGAAGCTCGTCATGAGCGGAGGCAAATACTCCGGCAAGCTCGGCCCCAACGGAGTGTTGCTGACCCACCTGAGCGGTAAGTACACGCTCAAATTCCTGGACCTGCTCGCGAAGGAGCTGGACAGGAAGGGCTGGCAACACGCAGCGTTGAGCTGAAGTCGAAGTCGCCCGCCACACTCCACCACCCCCCCGGCCCAATGGGTCGCGGGGGGTATCTTTTTTATAAATATACTTGACATATAATCTTTCATATGTTACAATGTTTGTTAATCGGGACAGGTAGCAGTCATGGGTGACCATGACTCCTTTACTGCCAGTTCCTTAATAAGTAAGTTACAGACAGGAGATTCTCGTGAGCCTCAGTGTTGTCGCCCTTGTTCCGGCATGGAACGAGGAGCAGACCATCGGGACCACGATTGAGTCCCTCCTAGGCCAAACTCGGCCCATCGACCGTATCGTCATCATCCCCAACGGGTGCAGCGACGACACGGCCGCAGTGGCGAGAACCTACCAAGAGTGCCACCCCAACATTGTGGTGCTGGAGCTACCACGGCTCAAGCATCGCAAGTCGGAGGCGCTTAACCGCGGCTGGCAGCGCTACGCCATGTTCGCCGATATCGTGCTGTGCGTTGATGCCGACACGACATTCGACAAAACGGCGGTCGCCGAATGGGTCGAGGAGTTCACCAACTTCACTCACCCCAAGAAGCGATTGCGCGACCTGCCGCTTGGCGGGAGTACAGCCAAGGCAACCGTGCGCCTCAGCAGCTACTTAGGCAAGATGCAAAAGGCGGAGTACGCCAAAGGCATCGATGACAGTCTGCTACGAGGCGTGACAAACGTCCTCGCAGGCGCCGGTGCGGCCTTCAGCGGAAGGGCTCTACGCCAAGTGGTGTTGGAGAGCGATCGCGAAGGCCCATGGTCGTACCTGTCCGATACGGAGGACTACGAACTCACCATTCAGTTGCGTAAGCGCGGCTGGATGGTGATGACGAGTCCGACGATTCGGATGTACACCGACGGCATGCCGAGCGTGAAGGCTCTCTGGGGTCAGCGGCTCAAGTGGTGCAATGGCACCTACCATGAGCTGCTCAACCACGGGGTTAACCGCCACACCATCCATGACTGGATCACGGTATGGCGTACTATCGGTACAATCCTGCTGCGGTTACTGCTGATAGCCGTCATGGGCGGCTTCATCGCCCTAGGCGCCTTCCAGATTCACTGGTTCTGGTGGACAGTGTACCCGCTCATGTTCGCCCTGCATCAGTTTTGCATGAGTGGGCGAATGCCCGACCCAGACCGTAAGGACCGTTTGTACGCGATTTCGATTGCCGCATACGAGTTCTACGGGTTCCTGGGAACGGGGTGGTTCGTCGCGTCATGGATGCAAGTCCTGCGCGAACGCATCACCAGGACCCGGAAAGACCAATGGGCGTTGCAATACCGTGCCGAAGGCATTGGATAGCGTCCACTCAAACCGCAACACAATCAAGGGGGTGAAGAATATGGGAGGATACGGTGCATCCGTGGGTACCGGCGTTGCCGGTGCCGCGGTGATGCCGATGGCCATCGGGGCCGGCAGCGACGTGCTGCTGGTTGCCGCCGGTGTGGCCGTCATCGCGGCCGTATGGAGTGGCCTGCGTCGCCTGTGGCGCACGGACGCTTCGCAGCGTCCGTGAAGTCTGCCAGTAGTCCCAAGCTCATTGAGCTAGGACTACTGGCAGTCCTGTTTCTGCAACTACTATCAGGGAGTAGCCGTCGGCTGCTCCCTATTAAATTTGCTTTTTACGATACTTGGTCTGTAGGTATTGTTTTTTATATACATATATGCTATAATATATCCGTAAGGTCACGCTTGTGTGGCCCTCGTACACCCTGGACGGAAGGAGGCGTGTTGATGCAACACACCAAGAAAAAGAGTTGGTGGCTAACGGTTGCGCTCACCGCATTGGCAGCCGTTCTGACACTCGGCGGCTTGACGTTGCGAAGCCTTGCCGGCGAAATGGTACTGCCCGAAAGGGCTAGCTCAGCCGAGCCGCAGGAGCCAGCAGAGCCTACGCCATCGGCATCGGCGACACCAAAGCCGCTCGTCATCAAGGAGTCGGACATCTTGAGCCTCAAGATTCCAAACCTCAAGATCGACGTGAAGGCAAGTGGCGTCACCATGCCACGCAAGAGCGAGCGGTGTCATGCCAGTACGGTGTGTATCGATCCACCGATCTTCAAGGAAGTGGCCTGGTACGGTGCCTTTGCGCGGCCGGCATTTCCCAGCAAGGGCTCCACGGTGGTGTTCGGTCACTCCAACTGGAGAAACCGCGAAAACCAAGCGTTCAACAACCTCCCTAAAGCCGAAAAGGGAGACAGGGTGGTAGCAACCACTCGCACGGGTGTGTTCACCTACCGCGTTAAGTGGGTTGGGCTCGAGGATTACGCGAGAATCCACCTCTCCAAGCGCGTGTACGGCAATGTACCCGGGACACTAGTCCTGGTGACGTGCAACGCCTACGAGAACGCCGCCACAGTGGTGGTGGCCGAGCTCGAAAGCGCCAAAACACGGTAAAGCCTCGGGGCCGTCATTACGATGGCGGCACCCGAGGTCTTTTTATTATTATAGCATAAATAAGTGTAAAAAGCAACACCACTATTCTTACTTTACCGCTACTGTCCAATTTAGAGGCCGTGCTTGTTGCAAAAAAATAATAAATATGATATAATGGAACTATGGGGTCTTGCATAAGGCCTTTTAGTAAATTAACAAGTCTACTTCATCTCAGGCAGATACAAGCCCCGGCGACTCCGGTGTTTGTATCTGCCTGAGATTTTCCTACCGATGCGGCAGAAGGAAGGAGGCGACTCCATGATTGAGATGTCAGTTGTGGCTGTGGCCATCGCCCTGGCCATTGGACTGGGGACGAGGTGGCTACTAGCACACCGCGACTCCCGCCGCTACAACGGCTGGGGTAGGTGGATCTCCAATCGAATCACCTGGAGCGAATACGTCGTGGTCGGCATCTTGCTGAGCACACTGGTCGCGCCACTGGCGAGCACGGTTGGAACCAACCTCTCCATCGGCGAGCAGCTGCAGTACAAGCAGTGGCTGAACGGCGTCGAGAGGAACGCAGGAGACAATGTCCGCCAATGCCGAGCAGGTCAGAATATCCCAAGCAGCGAAACAGCTGGGTACACCAACTGCGAGTATTACTACGTCGCAGAGTGGTACACCTACCAATGGATTGACTGGGTGGAAGACTGCTCGACCGACAGCAAAGGCAAGCGAACCTGCACGCAACGGGCCGTCACGAGGTCTAAAAAAGTGCCGGTGCAAACCCCGTACGCAACCGTCGAACACACATACTCGATAGAGTCGTGGATGTACGACGGCGACGGCGGCCAAATGAGCTACGCCTATCCGGGCACGTATCTGGATGCAAATCCAGTGCCGCACCCGGCAAGCAGGCGCGACATCCCCGGCAACATTCCGCGAGGTGCGCCGGCCGACTGGCAGGACGCGAAGAACCGGCTTGATGCTGGCGATCCGCGTGCTGTCACTAAGGAAGACACGTACGACAACTTCATCCTAGCGAGCAAAGACGACCTCTTGAGGACGTACGGCCCACGCCTGGATGAATACAAGGCCGCCGGCCTCCTGCCCGACCACACCGCGAATATCACCACCGACCCCGTGAAGGGGCCGAGCCGGTCACAAGCCGACAAGGTGAGATTTGTAGGTGTGAATGTGTCCGACGAGGACGCCTGGCAAAAGTCCGTGATGCGATTCAACGCGGCGCTTGGCACACAGCTGCAGGGCGACCTGCATGTCGTGCTGATCGACGCGGCCATCGTGCCGTGGAGTGACGCTGTGCCCTACACGCAGTCACTCAAGGCCTACTGGCAGAGCGAGCACTTTGGCAGGTGGGCTATCGCCAAGAACGCCATCATCCTTGTAATGGGGGTGGACAAGGCGACGAACACCGTTGCATGGGCTGATGCCACCACAGGTATGCCCTTTGGGAACGAAACAATGATTGAGTTCCTGAAGGCCTATCTGCCAGGTACGCCACTTGTGCCCGATCTGCTGTTCGGCAAGCCGGTAACGGTAGTCGACGGCACCAAGGCCAACGTGACCCACCCCGCGCCGCAAGGCAAGGTGGAGCACTACGTCTTCGAGCAAGCGCCCTTTAAGCGGTTCAGCATGAGCTGCAAGAAAGAGTCGTGCATCGGCTACAAAGACCTGGCCAGCAAGATCAAACCCACGACGGCCGCGATCGTGTGGGTGAGTATCATCACGGTGCTCATCTCTATCGGTTTGTGGCTGCTCGTGGGCTACACTAGCTTTGTCGAGAATGGCATTAGCTGGTGCCGGCAGAACCTCCTGCCACACCGCTACCAGGGCGCCCGCTCTGGTGGAAATGACGATCGGAAGGAATACCCTGATGGCGTACGAAAGCTACAGTAACGGGACGAGCAACCAGATCGATGACCCGAAGCCCGCGCCGCCCCAGAACTGGGTGCAGCGCAACTTCAAGTGGGTCGTGGCCGGCGTCATCGCGCTGATCATGGCCTTCATCGGCCTGGGCGTCGCCAACTGGAACCGTGCGGTGAGTGCCGAGGGATATGAGCGCCAGAACAGTCTGATGGCGCTGTACCGCGGCATCGAAACCAACCTCGGCACCTGCCTCGACAGCACCGACCTCGCGATCCAGATCGCCGAGCGTGAACGAGCCACCCTGAAGGACACCCTGAAGGCAGTGGTGAGTGCTCGCTACGTCGATGCCAATGGCAAGCCGGTGGACGTCAACACGCCCGCGGGGCAGACCATCATGATCAACGTGATCAAGGAGGCCTACCCGAACGTGTCACCTGACCTCTTCAAGCAGCTCATGACTGTCGCAGTGGGCTGCCGCAAGGAAGTTGCCGGTGCGCAGACTCGTCTGCAGGCGTTCGCCGCCGATTTCCTCACGTGGAGGAAGCAGGGTAACGTCCTCGAAGGTTCGATTCGCGAACAGTACCCGAACGACGAGTTGGTCGTACAGGGCCTGAACGGCGAGCTGAAGGGAATGGCAGCCCTGCGCTTCATGGTGGAGCCCATCTCCACCGCCGAGGCCAAGGAAACCATGAAGACCAAGGTTATGCCTCGGCAGCAGCTGCCGAGCGGCGAACCCACGAAGTAGACAATCCCCCCTTAGTAGCCCGCACACCCGTGGGCTGTCAGGGGTCAAGGCTCCCAGTCCGTCACTACCGTGATGGCCTGGGGCCTTTTTCATTTGCGCTACAATACCCCGGTAGTATATACTAGCCATAAGTAGTTTTAACCGTAAGTAGGGGGCGATATAAAACCACATACTATCACTCGATTCTGGCACCGCCGTTCGAGCGAAGCGATAATGCTGGCAAGCCTAGTCATTGCTGGACTATTTGCGTGGGGGTATTTTGCCGGTACGGGCGAGTTAAACCAGAGGCTCGTCGTACCGATGCTACCAGGCATTGCAGCATTTGCCACCTTTACAATTGTCCTTATCAGTTATTTCGCAATCCCACTGCCGCGGCTTATGGTATCAGCCGTTATTAATTACGCGCTATTTTTAGCCAGCATCACCTATGTAGTAATTGATACGGGCGGGCTTGGGAGTGTATTTATAGGCTTATGGGTGGCCACCTTGGCATTTGCAGGGTTTTTTGGCCTAGGCGGAGTTGTGGTTGGTACTGCAGCATTTGCCACCTTTATAGTGCACCAGTACCTAGTACCTGGCCTTGCGCCGAGTAGCATTATGCTAGCAGTCGTACTAGGCGCTGTGCCACTTGTTGCCAGTTTTATGCTGTGGGGCAGATCAATAGCCGAATCCAACCAAGAAACCAAAGAAGACAAATCATATCACGAGCTCGCCGGCGAATTAAGTAAGGTATCGGGCAAGAGCGAGGTGGTTATTAATGCCATTGGCGAAGGCGTATTGGCGATCGACGGGCAAGGAATTATCGAACTAATAAATCCTGCTGCCGAACAGCTGCTTGGCTGGCCACGGCATGACGCCCTTACGCTCAGCTATAAATCCATACTTAAAATAAAAGATACGAAAAATCAGGTAATTACCGACGCCAATAATCCCATTGCACAGGTTATCGCCACCAACAAGCCGGTAAAAAATGATAGCTTTAGCCTTGAAACACAATCGGGCAAGGCCTTCATGGCATCTATTACCGTCAACCCCGTAGGGCAATTAGGGCAGGGAGTCATCGTGGTATTTCGTGACATTACTACTGAAAAGTCCGATGAACGCCAACGCGCCGAATTTATCTCTACCGCCAGTCACGAAATGCGCACACCCGTCGCCAGTATCGAAGGCTACTTGGGGTTGGCGCTTAATCCAGCTACCGCAACTATCGATGAAAAAGCACGCGACTTCATCACTAAAGCTCATGAATCTGCCCAGCATCTCGGGCGGCTTTTTGCCGATCTGCTGGATGTGAGCAAGGCCGATGACAGCCGACTAAAAAATGATCCTAAAATTGTCGATGTAGTACCATTCATTCACGATATCGTGCAAGGCTTAACCCCTAAAGCTATCGAGAAGGGTTTACGCGTATTGTATAAGCCTATACCTGATGGTATAGGCGCGAGCAGCGCCAACGAACGCGACCCCGCACGCCGCCTAAACCCTGTATTCTATGCCAATGTCGATAACGACCACCTACGCGAAGTGGTACAAAACCTCGTAGAAAATGCTATTAAATATACCTTAAAAGGCGAAGTAATCATTGATGTAGCTGGTGACGAATCACACGTTACAATAAGTATTGCCGACACCGGTATCGGCATCCCGCGCGAAGATCAAACACACCTATTCCAAAAGTTCTACCGCGTAGATAATAGCGATACACGCGAAATCGGCGGTACCGGACTAGGCCTTTACCTTTGCCGCCGCCTGGCCGAAACCATGGGCGGGCGCATATGGGTAGAAAGCGAATACAAGCGTGGCAGCACCTTCTTCGTAGAAATCCCACGTACCGACCACGACGAAGCCCAGCGACTGATAGAGCAAGCCAGTGTAGAAGCCGAACGCCAAGCCGAACGAGAGCGCCAGCAATCTATTCGCGAAACCGAAGCCAATCAAGCCGCCGCGCTAGAAGCAATTGCCACGCCTGGTGCCGAAATCACGACGATAGCACCAGTCACGCCAGAAGCACCCCAGATAGTACCACTTATTGATTCTACGTTACCGCAACCCACAGCGGCGGTATCCGTAGCCCCACCTCTTGTAGTACCCGCTCCTACACCTATCGTCCCAGCGGTAGTCACCCCTCAAACGCCTGCGCTTTCCTCTACGCAGACCCCTTTTAATACGCCGCTCTCCGCTATAGAGGCAAACCCGTCGCAGTACGTCACTCGCCAGGTAGCAGGTATAAATATTCCGCCCAGAAGATAAAGACACTCTAAAGTATAGATTTTTTAACCACAACCAATTACAATAGGAACTAAGATGACCAAAATATTGCTAGTAGAGGACGACAAGAGCTTACGTGAGATTTACGGCG
>JBLMYW010000046.1:0-8960 GCA_050258515.1 Acidobacteriota bacterium
AGACACTTGGAGTGAATCAAGAGCAATCATATAGTTTTACTATCGATTGGTAATGGAGATGACCGGGTGTCTTGAAAAGTAATCGCTCATCTGGTATAGTTTTTACTTATGATATCAAAAGATGACAAAGCGAAAGCTATAGCTTTGACTCAGGTCTCAAAAAACGACGTTGGTAGCCCGCAGGCTCAGGTGTCGGTTTTGACGGCTCGTATCAAAGAGGTGACTGAACATCTAAAGGCCAACAAGCACGACCACATGGCGCGCCGCGGGCTGATTCAGATGGTAGGGAAGCGTAAAAAGCTCCTGAAATACCTCGAAAATACGGACTTTGAGGCCTACAAGGCTGTGCTAGAAAAACTAGGCTTGCGCAAGTAAGCCCCATAAAACTCCCTCAGCTACCTGGGGGAGTTTTTGTATGCAGGGTGTATACTAAACATATGACAACAGTGCTAAAGCTTAGTAACGTATCAAAGCAGTTTGGTGTGGTACGAGCACTTTCTGACGTATCGTTTGCGGTAAAAAAGGGTGAGGTAGTGGGCTTTGTGGGCGCTAATGGTGCTGGCAAGACTACTGCTATTAGTACCATTTTAGGCTTTATATCGCCAACGAGCGGCACAGTAGCTTTATTTGGTGAGCCGGTTCATCCGTCCTCAGCCCATAGGTTCCATGCCAGGCTAGGCTACGCTGCAGGCGACATGGAATTGCCGGCCAGGCTAACGGGCTTACAGTACTTGCAATTTGTCTTGCACCAGCAAAAAGGTGGTCATCGCCAGCGGCTGAATGAGCTGATACAGCGGTTCAAGCCCCAACTCGATAAAAAGATCGGCACGCTGAGTCGTGGTAACAAGCAAAAAATCGCCCTGATTGCCGCGTTTATGACCAGCCCTGAACTTATCGTGCTTGACGAGCCGACGAGCGGCCTTGACCCCGTGATGCAAGAGGTATTTTTGGATCTGGTGCGTGAAGTGCAGGCTAGTGGCGCTACAGTATTTATGTCTAGCCATTACCTAAATGAAGTGGCCGATGTGTGCAGCCGGGTAATCTTGATGCGGGACGGTGAGATAGTGCGTGACATGGCGACTGCCGAAATGCTAGAGGGCAGCGGCAAGCGCATACGAATCGTCACGGGCTACAAAGCCACGAAGCCACCCGCTGGGGCTGTCGACACGGAAAAGACGCTTGAGGGCAATGAACTGACACTAACGTTCACGTACCGTGGTAAGCCAAACGAGCTGCAAGTGTGGGTGGCTGGGCTGAAGCAGCTGCATGATATCGAGATTACCGAGCATAATTTAGAGGGCGTATTCGCCTCGCTGTATGAATCAGAAGGGGGTGTCAAATGATGCGCTCGGTACTTACGAAAACACTCTACGATCGTCGATGGTTCATTCTAGGGTGGGCAATTGCCTTTATGGCCCTGACAGCGCTGCTAGCCTCGTTCTTTCCGGCGATGAAGCTGAGCGGACTAGAGGAGCTGGTAAAAAATATGCCGCCAGCCTTCACTGGCTTGATTGGTGACTTGGGGCTGCTATCGGCATTTGATACCTATATGGCATCGCAGCTATTTGATATTCGCTTGCCACTGATAAGCGGTATTATGGCAATTATCCTTGGCCTAGGCCTAAGCAGCAACGAAGAAGAGGCCGGTGAGCTGCGTACTACACTGGCTTTGCCCGTAAGCCGCACTAAAGTATTACTGCACAAATGGCTTGCGATTGTTAGTATTGCGTTTGTAATGGTGCTTGCGATTGCTGCTGGTATATTCGTCGTGCAGCCGTTTATAGACGGTGCGGCGCTCACGCTGGCCGAAGTAGCGCCTTTATTAGGGGTGAGCTGGCTATTGATGGTCGCTTTCGGCACTATTCCGTTTGCTGCCGGCATGCTATCGGGGCGCAGGGAGGTTGCTATGGCGGTAGGGGTTTTCGTGGTCATTGGCAGCTTTATTCTAACGACATTCGGCCAGGCGGTAGATTGGCTTGCAAGCTTCGAGAGGCTGTCACTGCTGTACTATTTTCCAGCCAATGACATTATGCGCGACGGGGTAAATTGGCCAGACACTCTGGTGCTGGGGGTAATTACGGTGGGGCTACTGGCGGTATCGCTAGCTATCTTCCGTAGGCGTGACATTCATTAGTAGTACAATAGTAATAGTAAGAATAGTGAGTAAAGGAATAGTTATGAACGAAGAACCAACCCAAAATCCCGTACCAGCACCTACGCCGCCTCCTGTAGCGCCACCATCCGGTGTGCCCGTCCCAGGCAAAGGCCTTGCTATTGCATCACTTGTGCTCGGTATTTTGGCAACACTATCAGGCATATTCTTTATCGGTGGTTTATTTGGTATCGTGGCTATCGTTCTGGGTATCATTGCCCTGCAAAAAAAGGTAGGCAAAGGGATGTCAATCACCGGCATTATTACTGGCGCACTTGGTATATTAGGTACCCTTGGAGCAATTCTACTTATTGTGCTTGCGGTCCCTGCTTTGCAAACAGGTTCGCGAGATACGCAGCGCAAGAATGACGTTACCCGTATTAGTGGTATGGTAGTCAGCCAAGGGATATACACTCAAGGTAGCCTGCCATCTGCGGAAGACTTTGTGGCCGGGTTTGATGCATCAACATTTACTATTAAGCTTGCTTCAGGTGGTGAGCCAACCACTGATACCGCCGTGTATACTACCGGCCAAAACTGTGATGGAACCACGGGTGACAAGGAGTATGCCATACGCGTCTTGCTTGAAAATGGTCAAGAATACTGCCAAGGTTCATAGTTACGCTTTGCAGACTGTGGTACACTAGTAGAACTTAGCTACATCCGGACGAGCCGGATCAATAGCAGCTACTAACTACATAAACAAGGATTGTTACCTATGGAAGTATACTTACTACCGGAAGACCGCGTGGCAGCCGAGGAACGGATCGCTGAGCTAGAAGGTCTGATACAAGATTTGGGCGAAGATTTTAGAGATGCGTTTACCCAAAGCAGCGAAACCTGGCACGATAATTCGCCGTTTGAAAGCGTGCGTGACAAGCAGTCAATGTATGCTGCCGAATTACACCACCTACGTACGCTTATTCGTCGTAGTACACTGATGCCGCCAAAGAAAAAACGCGACACAGCCGGTATTGGCAGCACGGTAGCGCTGAGTAATGGTAAACGCTATAAAATAGCTGGGGACTGGACGCATAAAGCGGGCAAGCATACGGATGGTATATGGTGGGTAAGTCGAAGCACGCCGGTGGCCACTGCGGTGATTGGTCGTAAAGCGGGTGATGCGGTGACATTTGGTGCTGTTGCTGCCACTATAACGGAGATAGCATGAAAGAATTATTATTTGCCACCACCAACAATGGCAAGGTAGCATCGCTGCAGCGCATGTTTGATCAAGCGGGGATGGCAGTAAAAGTGGTGCCAAAGGCCTTTGATTTGATAGAGGAGCAGGCCGATGATGCCCTGCAAGTTGCAGAATCAAAGGCTCGGCAGGCATTTGCGCTGGCGGGCGAGCCGCTGGTAGTGGACGACAGCGCCTTTCATATCCCGGCATTGGGCGGCTTTCCGGGTGTGTACCAAAAATACGTTATTGATACTATCGGCCCGGAAGGGATTTTGAAGCTGATGGAGGGTATAGAAGACCGCTCGGCCTATTTTATTAGCAATTTGGTGTATGTTGATGCCACGGGCAAGCTGGCTTCTTTTTCTGATAGCAAATACCATGGAAGAGTAGCTACCGAGTATAATCCAACCGGCAAATACGAATGGGGGATCACTGGCAAACTATTTATCCCTGAGGGCAGCGACGTTGTGGGTACTGAACTGTCACCCGAAGAGCGGTATGAGCTTGGCAAACAAGCTGGCTTTGAAGATGCGTACGAACTATTTGTAGAGTGGTATAAAAGCCACGGAGATAAGTAATTACTACACGCGTGCTAGTTGCGGCGGTGCATCGGGGCGGTTATTTGGCCCAATGCGCCAAATACCATCTGCCCAGCGGTACGCCTCGGTGGCTATCGCGCTATCGTTCATGCCGTAGCCTACCAGCCAGCCGGTCTCGCCCCTAAAGCCTGCGTAGTCTGCCTCAACATTGGCTGTGCGTACGGCAACCTCTTTTTCTACGAGTACGGCAAGCGCCACATAGCGCGCGCCCAAGTCCAGCATATGATCACGCACTGTTTTGGCCGTCTCGCCCATATCTAGCACGTCGTCCAGTATGATAACGGTGCGGTTTTTTACCTCAGTAGTAGGCGAAATATCCATCACAATCTGTGTTTCGCCAGCTGGGTTGGTGCCGCTTGGGTAGCGCGAGGTCATCATGTAGTCCAGCTCTGGGTGAAAATCCGGTGCTTTCAGAGTGATCTCGGTCATAAGCCTGCTCGCAAATGGTGCTCCTCCCCGTAGTAGTGCCACAAATAGAGGATGTTCACCATCATACTGAGCGGTAATTTCGCTTGCCATTCGTCCGATATGCTGCTGAATTTCTTTACTATCGTGAAGTAGTTGGTAGCGTTCTTTCATACTCCCACTATACCACTATTCCTCGTGGGGAGTTTGTAGCAACTAGTATCTAGCATATATATTGCATTAAAAACAAATCTATGATATAATGTAATTATACAATCATGAATTCACAAGAGTTTACAGGTGGGAATTCGGATCAATTAGATGGTATTCAAAATCTCTGCCGCCGCGGCGAAGAGGTGATTGACTATATTTTTACCTAACAGCATAGCTCGTGGTAAATAGTTACTCAATGCGCTATAATAGAGAGTGTCACTACTATTTAGCGTAAGTGGTGGATAGAAGACTTCAGAGAAATTTTCTACCCGTTACTTACCTGCAAAAGAGGTGAGTGATCTAACTAAGAAGGAGTCTCGATTATGAGCATTATTAACCCTAGTGGTAAAGAAATTTTTAGCGTTACTACTGAATTTTGCGGTAAGCCGCTAACACTAGAAGTCAACCGCGTGGGCTTTCGCACCACCGCCAGCGTACTGGTTACCTACGGTGATACGGTGGTACTGGGCACCACCCAGGTAGGCAGTCGGCCCATCCAGCTGGATTATTTTCCGCTAAGCGTGGATTACGAAGAAAAAATGTATGCAGCCGGTAAAATCAGCGGCAGCCGCTTTATTAAGCGCGAAGGCCGCCCATCAGACGAAGCAATCTTGATTGGCCGTATCATCGACCGCCCGATTCGTCCGCTCTTCCCGAAGGGGTATCGCGCTGAGGTGCAAGTGGTAGCCAGTGTACTTTCGATGGATCCTGCGTTCCGCCCAGATATGGTGGCGATGATTGCCGCGAGTAGCGCGCTAAGCATCAGCGGCGCGCCATTTGACGGCCCCGTGGCTGGCCTGCGTGTTGGCCGCGTAAACGGTGAATTCAAGGCATTCCTAAGCCCCGAAGAGCGCGAGCAATCCGACCTTGACCTTGTAGTCGCTGGTATCGAAAGCGGCGTAGTAATGGTAGAAGCCGGTGCTAATGAAGTTGACGAAGAAGTAGTGATTGACGCTATTGCATGGGCACACGAAGCGATGCAGCCGGCGATTGCCCTACAGCGCGAACTGGCCGAAAAGGTTGCGACCGCACCAATCGAATACGAGTTGGTACTACCGAACGAAGAAATTCAGGCAACGGTTGATGCATGGGTTGAAGGTAAGATTGGTGAAAAGCTCCACAAGCCATACCCAGAGCGCAACGAAATAGTAAACGAACTTCGCTGGAAGTTCCACGAAGAAATGGCCGAGCAAATCGGCGATGAGTACGCTGACGTGCGCGACGAATACGACGAAGCCTTTACTATGGCGCTGCATAAAGATGTGCGCCGCGGTATTGTGGAGTCACAAACCCGCCCAGACGGTCGCAAACTCGACGAAATCCGCGTGCTTTCAAGCGAAGTGGGCGTACTGCCGCGCACGCATGGTTCAAGCCTGTTTACCCGTGGCGTCACCCAAGGTATGAATATCGTCACGCTAGCACCACTGAGCTTTGCACAAATTGTCGATACCATGGAAGTCACCGACGGCGAGCGCCGCTATATGCACCACTACAACGCACCAGGCTACACCGTGGGTGAAGTCCGCCGCCTTGGTAGCCCAGGCCGCCGCGAAATTGGCCACGGGTACCTTGCCGAGCGTGCGGTGCTCCCGGTACTGCCAACTGAAGAGGAGTTCCCATACGCTATCCGCAGCGTCACCGAAATCATGAGCCAAAACGGTAGCACCAGTATGGCAGCTACGTGTAGCTCTGTGCTAGCACTGATGGACGCCGGCGTACCGCTAAAGCGCCCAGTCAGCGGTATCGCCATGGGCCTGATGATGGATGGTGATACGCCATACGTGCTTTCAGATATCGCGGATGCCGAGGACTTTGCCGGTGACATGGACTTTAAGGTGACGGGTACCGAAAAGGGTATCACGGCTGTACAAATGGACATGAAGCTCCACGGCCTGCCTGTAGAAGTGCTGGCAAAGGCGATTCGCACCAGTACGCCAGGCCGCAAGCATATTCTAGAGCATATGCTTACGACTATTGCGGCACCACGTACCGCGCTTAGCCCATACGCACCACGCATCGAAAAGATCAAGATCAACCCAGAAAAGATCGGTGCGGTGATCGGTAAGGGCGGCGAGGTAATTAACAAGATTACCGCCGAAACCGGCGCGATGATCGATATTAAGGACGACGGCCTGATCACGGTAGCAAGTTCGGACACTGAAAGCATCGAGCGGGCACTCGAGTGGATCCGCGGCCTGACCGAAGAGCCCGAAGTAGGGCGAATCTACAAGGGTAAAGTGGTTACTATCAAAGACTTTGGTGCCTTCGTGAATATCTTGCCAGGTACCGACGGCATGCTGCACATCAGCCAGCTAAGCGACAAGCGCGTTGAAAAGGTAACTGATGTACTATCAGAAGGTCAAACGGTTACCGTGAAGCTAGACGGTATCGACGAGCGCGGTCGCCTAAGCCTGACGATGAAGGGTGTGGAGCAGTAACGCTATGAAACAAGCGAGTCAGAGCCCAAAGCGCTACCTCATAACTGGGGTAGCGGGGTCTGGCAAGTCGACACTTGAGAAGCGTTTTAGGCAAGAGGGGTATATCACCGTCGATATTGACGATGGGTATGCCGAGTGGCGACACGCTACAACTGATGAGGTGCTGTCCTATACTCCTGACGAACCAGGTTGGCATGAAGTTGCCGAGTGGGTGGTAAAAACTGATGACCTCCAGTCATTCTTTGACACTCATCCCAGTGAGCCTGTATATGTATTTGGTAGTTTCGCACGCATGAAGCAGGTTATCGGATTATTTGATACCATCTTTTTACTAGAATATCCCAACGAAGCAACGATGCGTGAGCGGATTGCTGGCCGAGAGGGCGGCTATGGTAAGCACCCAGGCGAGTTGGCGCGTATTGTCAGCTACGTACGGCCATATCAGGATAAAATGAAACAGCACGGTGCTATTACTATTGATTGCACGTTACCGATTGAGCAAATTGTTAGGAGAATTAAAGCCTAGAAAAATATGACGCAAGAAGAGAAACTGACGGCATTACACAACAAAATTCTTCAGGACACCGTGTGTCCCGAGCTTGCAGCCCAGGCAACCCAGCTGGTAATGGGTGACGGCAATCCTGATGCCGATATTGTACTGATAGGTGAGGCGCCCGGGAAGAAGGAAGACGAGCAAGGTGTGCCGTTTGTCGGTGCGGCCGGCAAATTCCTCAACGAAATGCTGGCAAGCGCCGGTATGAACAGAGAAGATGTGTATATTACGAATATCGTGAAGTATCGCCCACCAAACAACCGCGACCCGCTGCCAGAGGAGAAAAAGGCATTTTGGCCCTACCTCTTAGAGCAACTCCAGATTATCGAACCAAAAATCGTGGTAACCCTTGGCCGTCACAGCATGGAATATTTTTTGCCCGGCCAATATATTAGTAAAATCCATGGCCAGCCGAAGCGCATTCAACTTGGCGATCATGAAATCGTTATCGTACCGCTCTATCACCCTGCGGCAGCCCTGTATAACGGCAGTATGCGCCAAACGTTGATCGACGATTTTATGCGCATGCCGGAAATTATTGCACAGATATCGTAGTGTGAAGTCCACAAATAGCGCAAGCATGTTGTATATAACGCTATATATAGCGTGACTACTATCACATCCTCCATTTACTCGTAGCAGTATACTGATCCCTACGACATTCAAAAAGGGGGATACATATGAAAACCAACACCAATGACCATACAGCGGTAGACTGCATAGACCTGGTGGATCAATATTTGGCGCGTGCTGACTGGCGCGTAAACGAAAATAGCAACATGGACTACTCGCTGCAAGGGCTGAACAATTATTTGGCCGGAGAAATCAGCAAAACCTACTGGCTGAAAAACATTTATTCACCAGAGATTGGTGCGCTACATATTGCCGGCGATATGCACATCCACGACCTAAGCCTGCTGAGTGTGTACTGTGTGGGGTGGGACTTGCAAGATGTATTACGTGAGGGATTTACGGGCGTAGCGAACAAGATTTCCTGCCGCCCCGCCAAGCATTTTAGGGCGGTGCTCGGGCAGGTGGTGAACTTTTTTTACACGCTGCAGGGCGAAGCGGCTGGCGCGCAGGCATTTAGCAACTTTGATACACTGCTGGCACCGTTCATTGCGTACGATAAGCTGACATACCGTGAGGTGAAGCAAGCGCTGCAAGAATTTGTGTACAACGTCAATGTGCCCACCCGCGTGGGGTTCCAGACGCCGTTTACTAATATTACGCTAGACCTTGAGTGCCCTGAATACATGCAGGGGCAGCCGGTGGTGATTGGTGGCAAGTTGGCTAAGACAAACTACGGTGATCACCAAAAAGAGATGAATACCTTTAATAAAGCATTGCTAGAGGTGCTAGCCGAAGGCGACGCACATGGTCGAGTCTTTACCTTTCCTATTCCTACCTATAACAT
>JBLMYW010000047.1:0-2761 GCA_050258515.1 Acidobacteriota bacterium
AAGTTTTACGCGCAACTTAGTAAAAGGCAAAATAGCCGAAACGATCTTTGCACAAATGTTCCGCGAAGCTAAAAAATATACTGTGCTAGAGTTTGGGTATGAAAAGATTATTCCCGAGCTGGTGCAGGCCGGCTATAACTCGAATACTGGTATTGTAGAAACATTACGATCTGCGCCAGATTTTGCAGTGATTGATAATGAAGAGCGACACGTGAAGCTAATTGAAGTGAAGTACCGCAATGCAGTGAATAATTTAGAGATACTGGACGTCGCTAAGCGTATGCACGAATCATGGAACCCGTCATGGTTATTCGTATGTTCTCTCGAAGGATTTTATTTCGATAAGGTCGATAAAATTATAGAAAATAATGGACATATAGATAAGCTAACCAATGAGATAATCCCTAACACTTTGCAACTTCGTTATCTTGAGATTTTGTGTGACTTCGAGGACAATAAATAGCCGCTAGCAACTGAAAGCATCAAACCGCAGCATGGATAACGGTTGTGTTTGCAGATATATACTAACGCTGCTACTATACAAAAATCGACCCTACGATGAGAGGAAAGACCAATGTTTGGTTTTGGCCGGAAGAAGAAGCCCAAGGGCACTGCAAGCACCTTCGTGGAAGCGACGGGTGGCGGGTGGCACGACGCGCCACAGGTGGTGCGGGTGCCACGGAGTGGTACCGAAGGTGACTACGTGGGCGAGGTGCTGCGCCAGGCGCACGAATACGCCGTGGCGTACAACATCCCCATTGGTGAAGAGTTCGAATTCATTATCACCGACATTCCGATGGGTATCGAGAGTCCGCATAGCATCATCTTTGGATTGATGATGCGCGCGTCGGACTACGGACTGCGCCCAGGTGTGGCGATGAACGAATCGATCCGGTTTACCCGCGTAGCGTAAGCCCCAATCTGCCGAGGCAGGCAAAATAGCCTCCGGTGGAGCGGGGCTATTTTGCTGTGAGGATTTATCAGCAAACTAAACAGTACGATATGGCTGGTACAATAAACTCATGAAGCTGCCAATTCTATTCCAACGAATCGAGGGCGGTGCGCTGTTTGTAGCGGCGATTGGCCCGGACTGCCCGGTGATTGATGCGGCGGATAATGAAGAAATCGAGCAGGCCGTTCAGCAAGATGGCAGGGGTCTTTAAGTGGGCTAGCTGCTTGAACGTTTTGAACTGCATAATAGTGTGCTCCAGGCTAGCCCTAAACGCTGGCCATGTTTCGTCGGTGATTTCCATGCCTTTAACAAACGGCACAAGCTGGTCGGCAACTTTGCCGGCAAACTTAGTGGACGCAATGACCAGCTTTTATGATTGTTACCTAGGCCATGTAGCAACACAACCACTGGGCCATCGCCACGATCGACTTTTACGGGAAGTATATGCTTTGCCATACAGCAAATTATATCATTTAAAAATTGGTAAAATAACCTAAAATACGCTACACTAGCCATAAGCAATACCTAGAAATAGCAAGAGGAACAAGAGGGTGAATAACGACGAACAAAAAACCAATGAGTTACAAGAAGTACCAGTGCAGACACCTACGTTAGTGGCGCCAACTGAAGCTGATGAGACAGCACTGAAGCTAGCCGCTATAGAAAGCGAAAAGCCAAGTGGCGAAGCGGCCGGAAACACTCCAGCGGCAGAGGCTGAACCGCACTCCGCTGAGCAGGCTAATGAGCCGCAACTTGACGAAGCTAAAGAGCCGACTACAGCGGCACTGGTAAATGTGCCAGAGCCTAGCCAGCCAAAGCCGAGTAAAGTTGCCGGGCTATTTACTAGTAAAAAGCAAGCCGTAATAGCCGCGGTAATGGCTGGTGTATTAGTACTTGGCGGCGGAGCGGCAGCATTCGCATTGCTATACCAGGCGCCCGTACCAGAGGCGCAGCTTGCTACACCGGTACAGTCTAAGCCTGTGGCCAAAATGGGTGTAGCGGTAACAGTTGCTGACGGCACCGTAACCTACCAGAAGGCAAGCGGCGGCGAGTGGGCACCGCTAACTACCGAAACCCAGCTAGCCGAGGGTTCACAAGTAAAAACAGCAGCCGAATCACGTGCGGTATTGCTATTCGACGACGGGAGTGCGCTGCGCCTAGATGCCAATACTACAGTCGGCCTGACCAGCCTCGCAGCTGACGATATAAAGATAGCCCAAATAGACGGCATGGCGTATTCACGCGTGGTGGCAAGCAAGCGTAGCTACACAGTGGCGGTAGACGGCGTAAACTACAAGGCGCTGGGCACAGCATTCAGCACGGTAAAAAGCCAAACCGAAAAGGGCGTACGTGTCTTCCAGAGCCAAGTGAAGGTAGATGGTGTAGAGACTGCTGTAGCCGAAGGCAAGCAATACTTTAATGATAATGTCAATGCGAGCCTAAAGGACAAAGTAACCGACATTGATGTAGATGCTATGGCCGATAGCGCGTTCGTGAAATGGAACTTGACTGAGGATGAGAAGGCTGAGAACTTTAAGAACAAGCTGGGTATACTTGGTAAGGTGAAAGAGCGTGCCGAGCAAAAGGTAAAAGAGCAAGAAGAAGCGACCGCCAAAGCAAAGGCGGAAGCCGAGGCTAAGGCCAGAGCCGAAAACGAAAAAACTACCAAAAAAGATGGTAAAAATGAACAAAAGGATAAAGTGACTCGCGGCAGCATTACTGCTACGGCGCAAGGAACGACGGTTAACTGGACATATAGCGGTAAGGCGGTGCACGGATACAAGCTGGTATATAGCAAGAATACAAACA
>JBLMYW010000048.1:0-10855 GCA_050258515.1 Acidobacteriota bacterium
TTGAATTTTACCCCCGCCGAATTTCTTTTTTGAATTTAGAAAAGAATTGTTTTTCTGGACGGTGCGGTCGCCACAGGCGACAGAGGAGCGTATCTGTTATATAATGCTGCTATGAGCAAAATTGAAACGGTTATTTTTGATGCGGGCGGAGTATTGCACGAAAGCAACTCGGCAGTTACGGAAGATTTGACGAACGAGCTTGGTATTAGCAAGGAAGTCCTGTCGCAGATTTGGGCAGAGGAAATACCTTTACTTGGGTCGGGTAAAATTGATGAAAGCGAGTTCTGGCAACTGGTAAGTAAAAAACACGGATTACGCAACGTTGGTTTAGACGAAAATCTGCTAGGACGAGCATTTATAGAGCGGCTCGTTCCTTTTGCGGAAGTTAGCGACCTTGTTAAAGATTTAGGTAAAATCGGCATAAAGACGGCTGTTTTATCAAATACCATTGAACCGCACGCAAAAGCCTTACGAGAGGCTGGCTTGTATGACGATTTTGACACACTTCTGCTTTCTCACGAGCTAGGTTTACGAAAACCAAGCAGCGACATCTACGAATATGCGCTTGATGTCCTAAAAGCAAACCCACAAACAACTGTATTTATTGACGACGACCCAGAGAATGTCAAAGCCGCCTCGCAAGTTGGTATTCACGGCATTACGTTTGTAAGCCCCGAACAACTCAAAGACGATCTAAAACAGCTTATCCCTGAACTTTAGCGTCAAAATAGGTCTTTAGGCGACCTTTTAATGGCTCAACAACTTCGTTTGAGTTCATAAACTCATCAAGGCTTAACATTCTCCAGCCTTGCCCTTCGTTGCCAAAAACTATATTCTTAATATCTTTATCTGATATCTCGGCAACCATAAAGTAAGCATTAAGTTTTGGGTCGTGCATAGCAGCGTGGACTTTTTGGTATGTTATTTGTTCGGGAGTTAGCCTGATGGCCAACTCCTCATTAACCTCACGAATAACGCACTCCTCTGGCGTTTCGCTGTCCTCTCTCCCCCCACCAGGAAAATCCCACAAGCCAGCATAGCGCAAACCTGGTTTGTCATCACGCTGTATCATTAACAGTTGGTCGTTATTTATGAGCGCAATTTTTACACCAATGAAATCAGTCATAAACCGATTATAACAGATACGCTCCTCTGTCGCCTGTGGCGACCGCACCGTCCAGAAAAACAATTCTTTTCTAAATTCAAAAAAGAAATTCGGCGGGGGTAAAATTCAAAAAATGCAAAGAATTGTTTTTCTGGCGGGGCGGGCGTTGCCCGCCGCCTTGCAGTTTTCAACAGTTTTCCTCAAAATAAGTTCTAGCCTTGTCGTACAAGGACACCACGACGGAACATTTTGCGATTTGGTCGCCCTCGCGGGCGGCTTTTACTATTTTGGCAAATCTACATCAATAATCATGGGTAAATGATCTGACACTTCTATAGCCGGTACACGAAAGTCTGTCACTATTAGATCTGGTGAAGTAAACATATAATCAGCGTATAGTTGCATATTGTTGGGCCACTTTTCCCAAGCTAGGCGATTACGAGTAGTGGCTATTTGATACTCTTTAACTAAATCACGATACCCAGCAGCCGCAAACTTTTGCACACTTTTAGTTGCAGGATCTAGATTGAAGTCGCCACATACTATCGCTGGAATAGGCTGATCTCCTAGCCATTCTAGTAACTGCCTGGTTTGTCGCAAGCGCCCTTCACTATCGAGCTTATCGCCAGGGTATGGCATGCCATGTACACTGACTATCACCAAGTGCTCACTGTCGACTTGCAGCTTAGCAGCTAAAGCCAAGCCAGTATCAGGATCACCGTCATCTAGTAGTGGCAGGCCGCTCAGTAATGTTATGGGCTTTTTTGCAATGATGTATACGCAGTAGCCGTCCGATACGTAGCCATCTTTTGTCGCTATAGCTATCTGAAATTCTGGGCCAGCAAACAGTGTTGTTATTATCTCCTCAATTGCATCTCCGCTTGCCTCTTGAAGACAAAACACATCTACCGTTTCCAGCTGCGACAATAAAAATGCCCGTAATTCGGGCCCGCATTCGCCATGCCAGGTATTTAGCGAAAGAATCTTCATATGCTACTAATAATTGTAGCATATGCCGTAAGTATCGAGGGCCTAGATAGGTTAGCTGGTGATCAGTTTGATAGTCTGGATGTGAGAGCACTCGCCGGCGGCACCCGCAAATTCAGCGCGTCCATTGAATAAATCGCAATCGCAACTATAGTGTCCGGCGCTATCTTGCTGAACCGCATGGTCACCATGATTCCCGGCAACAATATAGCCTTCGGCCGATTGTTTTACCGCACCTTTTGCTATATAGTTCACAGCATTCTTAAATAGCTTGCGCAACTGTATAATGTCTTCATTCTGCACATATTGGCGTGCCATTGCGGTAATTTTATCTTGCATTTCGCTGCTCATTTGCATAAATGCCGGCATACCTTCGGCAATACTCTGCAATGCACGTTTTACATCGTCGCGATTCTCTGGAGTAATATACAGCAATACTACGTCATCGCGCTCGCGAACCGCACGCGTAAAATCGTCCTCGTACATACAAGTGAGCGTCCCGGCATAAATTTTCGCTTCGTCGAGATAACGGGTGACGAGTGCTTTAAACTCTTCAGAATACAATTGCATTTGCCCGATCTCATCGACATACACCAGGTTTTCAGGGTTAAGCGGTGGCAGCTCTTGCAAGAATTGCTCTAGCGACTCTATCTCAACACCATACTTAGAGACCCTAATGTCGCTCGGCGAATCTACGTTCGCAAGCATTGCCGTCTTACCTTCGGACGACACGAGTCGAAAACCGGTTCGCTCGCCATTCTCTCGCATTTCGTCTGCTACAAATCCCTGTTTATTCGGTACGGATTCGATAAAACCTTCAAGCAACGTTGTTTTGCCACAATTTGACTTTCCAGTTAAAAGAAGTTTCATTCTAAAATACTATTCTAGCACAAATCTTATATAAAATCATCCCCCTTTAAGGCGGATGATTTTATACGTTTCAAACGTTATCTACTTTTTGCTCGCAGCTTCGCTGAACGCGATTGCTTGCGCAGCAGTACTACCAGCAAGATCACTTGGCAGCACTACTAATGTCTTCTGGCTTGGCTCGCTCGCCACTTTTTCAAGCGTTTGTAGCGTACGAATGTTCATGCCGCCAGCCGACTTTGCCAAAATATGTGCCGCATCGGCAATACCTTGTGCGGCAGCCTTCTCGCCTTCAGCGGTGATGATGACGGCGCGACGTTCGCGCTCGGCCTCGGCCTGCTTAGCCATAGCGCGCTTCATGTCGGTTGGCAGTTCGATATTCTGCACCTTAACGCTTTCTACGTTAATCCCCCAGTTTTCGGTTTGCTTATCTACAATCACCTTGATTTGGCTACTTACTTCGTCGCGCTTTGATAATAGCGAGTCTAGGTCTACGTTACCCGACACGTCACGGAGTGCAGCTTGGGCAAACTGGCTCGTTGCATATACGTAATTAGCTACCGATAGCGTTGCCTTTGCAGGCTCGGTAACATTAAAGTACACCACCGCATCCACGCCCACGGTAACGTTATCTTGCGTAATCACCTCTTGCTTTGGAATGTCGATGGTATTAGTACGAATATCCACGCGAATCAGCTTTTGAAATATTGGAACCACATACTTAAGCCCGGGGTCTTTAATGCCAGAGAACTTACCAAGCGTCAGTATTACCCCGCGCTCATACTGGTTGACCACCTTGATGCCGCTTAGCAAAAAGATTGCTACAAATATAAATACCGGGAATCCTAGCCCGAGTATGCCTACTATTACTTCCATGTATAACCTCCTATTGTTTCCTCTATTTTAGCGCAATTTGTATAATTTTGTCGATAAGTTCAGGATAATGCATGCCGCTCGCACGCCATAATTTAGGATACATGCTAATATTGGTAAACCCTGGCAATGTATTCACCTCAAGCACATATGGTGTCGTGCCCTTTAGTAAGTAATCTACGCGCGCCAAGCCCCGGCAGCCCAGTACCTCGTACACTTTGAGCGAGGTCTCACGGATTGCCACCTCTACTGCCTCTGGCAAGTCCACGTTAGTCAGTACTTGCGCCTGGCTATCGTCTGCATATTTATCGTCATAATCATAAAATACTGCACCCGTGACAATTTCGCCTACGCCGCTCACTTTATGATGTGGCGGATTGCCCAGTACGGCCGTTTCTAGCTCCCTGCCGGTAATAGTCTCTTCTATAAGTACCGTGCTGTCATGTTCAAGTGCCAGCTTGATGGCCCGCGCGTATTCCGCTTCGCTCGTCACCCGCGACACGCCTACCGAGCTGCCCGAGCGCGACGGCTTTACAAATACCACATCACCGAGCTTTGCTATGACATCGGCATACCCAGGTATCTCATTGCCTTTGCGGTACACAATATACTTAGCAGTTTTAATACCATTTGCTACCAAAATCTGCTTGGCAAGCGCCTTGTCCATACATACAGCACTCGCGGTTACGTCGCAGCCAGCAATCGGTACGTGCACCAGCTGTGCTAAACCCTGTACGGTACCATCTTCACCATTTTTACCATGAAGCACAGGTAGCACTACATCCGCATGTACTACACCATTACCGGGTATTGTCATAAAGCTCCCGGTGCCAGGTGCTGCAAGTAATTGCATTCCGCCATGCCTGTCAAGGTTATCCGTCCACTCATCAAGCAGCCACCACTTACCATTACGGTCAATATAGCAAAGTAATGTCTTATATTTTTCGCCGTCCATCGCCGCATACACATTGCGGGCGCTCATAATAGATACATCGTGCTCCGACGATTCCCCTCCGAACAATAGTAGGACGGTTAGTCGTGTCATAGTAAGTCTAGTATACTATAGATATGGTACGAGTACCACTTGCGGAGAGAATGCGACCAACGTCGCTTGATGAAGTTATCGGGCAGGCGCATCTTTTGGGTGACGCCGAGATTTTGCGTCGCATCGTTAAACAAAAAGAGCCTGTAAGTCTGATCCTATGGGGGCCGCCAGGTACTGGCAAGACCACGCTGGCGCGGATTATTGCCAAGGAAGTAGATGCCGAATTTATAGAACTATCGGCCGTGACCAGCGGCAAAAAAGACGTCGAAAAGGTTATCGAGCATGCACGGCAAAATTGGAACCTTAACTTACGCACTATTCTTTTTGTGGACGAAATCCACCGTTTTAATAAAGCCCAGCAAGATGCGTTTTTGCCACACGTCGAATCTGGCCTCATCACATTAATTGGTGCCACTACCGAAAACCCAAGCTTTGAGGTCATTACCCCGCTACTCAGCCGAACGCGCGTGCTAGTATTACAGCCGCTGAGCAAACCAGAGATTGTTGGTATTTTAAAACGCGCGTTAAAAGAGCTAAAGCAGGCAAAGAACGTCACGCCAAAAGCACTTGATTACTTAGCCGAGCTTTCTGGCGGCGACGCACGCGTAGCACTTGGCAACCTTGAGCTGGCCCTAAGTTTCGACGAAAAGGTTACGCCGGAAGTCGTAAAGGCCGCTGCGCAAAAGAAGGTACCGGGCTACGACAAAAAAGGCGATATGCACTACGATGTGATATCCGCGTTCATTAAAAGTATGCGCGGCTCTGACGTGAAAGCCACACTCTACTATTTATCACGAATGATTGATGCCGGTGAAGACCCGAAGTTTATTGCCAGGCGCATGGTCATTTTCGCAAGCGAAGACATCGGCCTAGCTGGCAATGGCGCTCTGAGCCTCGCTACCGCCACGTTCCAAGCGGTCGAGCGCGTGGGCATGCCCGAAAGCAATTACATATTGTACCACTGTGCCACCGCCCTAGCTCGCAGTGAAAAGTCGCGCGAAGTCAGCGAGCTAATGTACGCGGCCAAAGACTTGGCGAAAAAATACCCAGATTCGCCTGTCCCGCTCCACATACGCAATGCACCCACTAAATTAATGAAAGATTTAGGCTATAGTAAAAACTATAAATGGGAAGCTGACTTTAAGCCTGGAAAAGGCTTTTTACCCAAAGATATTTTGGGTTAGAATCCCCACACCGCATAGGTTTTTTTATCAGTAGCATAGGTGCCAACCAATAATGTTGCACCATCACAGCCATTCGTTTTAAACACTGGAGCCGGCTGAGCCTCCATAGTGCGTACCCATAATATGTAGTATTCTCCCATGCTAGTTGGACATCCGTAAGATCCGGCAGCAAACCGATGATAGAAATATCCCAGATTTCCAGCCGCACCATGCCGAGGGTCTTTAAACGAAGTGTTGCTCGTATAAGAGCTAAGGCTGCTCAAAAACCCTGGATCTGAGCTAATTTCCCATGAACTGTTGCCCGGATTTGGCACCTCCACCGGAAAACGACCATTGTCCATCCTATATAACTCGAGTGCTTTTTGAATCGTAGTAACATCACTTTGCCGAGCAACGTCCCGGGAGCGCTGCTGGATACCGCTATAAGTCGTAATCGTTATTGCAGCCAAAATAGCAATGACTACAATGACAATCAATAATTCGACAATGGTAAAACCATAAGCTTTTCTCATATTGTTAAGTATACCATCTTTTATATTGCCCCGTTTGTCCTCTTGACATATTTATGATACAATTGAAATATATGCGTATAGCTATGATGGTGCGCGGTTTTATCGCCACTCCACCACAAAATGATATCGCTTACTCCCCAGCGGGTGTCGCCAAGGCCATCGCCGAGGGTCTTGCTCGTAAAGGTCACGCTGTTACCTTTTTCGGCCCCGAAGGCACTACTTTGCACGAGAGTGTGGCTGTAGAAAGCTGCAACCTGCGGCCTATTGCCTCGACATCCATAGACCTAGAGAAGCAAATTGCTACCAGTGACTTATTCAGTGACTACCGCTTTAGCCTGTACGATGCCGTGATGGCACGTACTATGCTAGAGCGTGCTCGAGGCGGCGAATTTGATTGTGTCGTATTCAACCACTTTGAGTCCGTGCTGCCGCTCGCTCCGCTATTTCCTAGTGTTCCTATCGTATACATATTGCACGACAACATGGACGAAGCCCGCCGCGAAGTGATTGAAGCCCATGCTTCGCCTAATCAATTTTTCATTTCTATCTCTGATAGCCAGCGCCGTAATATTCCCGACCTGCAGTATGCTGCGACCGTATATAACGGCGTCGATACCGAGCACTTTGCGTTTAGCGATGAGCACGAGGACTATTTATTTATGGCAGGCCGTATTGTACCGGAAAAAGGTGTCAAAGAAGCCGTACAAATTGCCCAGCAAACCAAGCGGCGCCTGCTTATCGCAGGCAGTCTATCACCGCAAAACTATTGGTATTTCGATGAACATATCAAACCCTTCCTCGATGATAAAATCCTATTTCTTGGCATGCTCGGACGTGATCAATTGGTAAAATATTACCAAAAAGCCGCAGCCGTACTAGCGCCGATTCAATGGGACGAACCGTTTGGCTTGTCAATGGCCGAGGCAAACTCTTGCGGCACGCCCGTGGTTGCCTTTCGCCGCGGCTCCGTACCCGAGGTAGTTGACGATGGCAAGTCGGGCTACATCGTCGATAATTCCGCCGAAATGATAATGGCGATCGAAAAGCTGAATAAAATTAACCGCAAAGACTGCGCCGCACGTGTGCGCAAACACTTTTCAGAAGAAATTATGGTAAGTAATTACGAGCGTGTACTACAAGAAATTATTGATGGCTGGAAGCAGCCACATTCTAAGACACCTAGGCTACTTGGCAAGAAATTCGCTCGCGGTATCTCCAAACTTATTACCGGACAAGACGCGTAGCACTCCGCTCAATCATTCACGTAATGCAGCGGATGCTCACTACACTCAATCAGTACCCCTTCGTATGGGCGCAAGGTCACGATGCCGTCTTCATCGATATCCGGGTAGTCTACTGGGTGAGTACAGCAAAGTACGCGGCCTTTATGTGGCATATGCACACTGTTTTCGGTGCGGCCAAAGTTTAGCGCTACAAACACATGCTGGTCGCCCAGCCAGCGCGAGTACATAAATACATCTGCCTCTAGCTCGCCGAAGGCCTCGAACGTACCGTTGCGCAATATCTCGTGCTTGGCGCGTAGGCGCAATAGCCGGCGATAGAGGGATAAGAATGAATCCGGCTCGTGCAGCTGCGTTTCGACATTGTGCTTAGATACGCTTGCTCCAAGCGGCAGCCATGGCTTCACCTCGCTAAAGCCGGCATAGCCGCCCTTATGCCATTGCATCGGCGTGCGTTCCGGATCGCGGCTTACGCTGTCGTCGCCGGCGCTAAAGGCCGATAAGTCCTGGATTTCTTCGTGTTTGATCGGCGAGTTCGGCATACCTAATTCATCGCCGTAATACACAGTCGGTAGGCCCGGTAACGTCAGCTGCATCAACGCCACCAGCCGCGCCTGCTCCTCGCCGCCATAGCGCGTTACCATACGCCACTGGTCGTGATTGCCAAAGCAATACACCGGCCGGTGAATCTCTGGCTCAAGCATACCCTGGAATTCCGTCACGAAGGTACGGAAGGCATCGGCATAAAATTCCGTCCATAAGCCTTCAAAATTAAACGGCATACCGATTTCCGGATTGATATTATAAAAGCCGAGGTACTGTTCTTTCGTCGAGTAGCCGCCGTCCGGGTAATCTTCAAATATCATAATGCGGTTGTCGTATTCGGCCAGCACATCGGTCATCTCGCGGAGATATGGGAATAGATTCTTCCAAAAGCGGCTGTATTTATGGAGTAGCGAGTCAAACGGTGTGTTGGCATTTTTGTTCCAGCCGGGGTTTATTGGGTCGTCACGCAGTTCTGGGTCTTTACTAATCCAGCGCACGGCATCGGCCCGAATACCATCCACGCCCAAATCCATCCAAAAGCGCAGCACTTGTTTCATTTCTTCACGCACCATCGGGTTATCCCAGTTTAGGTCGGGCTGTTCTTTCAAAAAGGTATGCAGGTAGTACTGCCCGCGGCCTTCATCCCATTCCCAGGCCGAGCCGCCAAAAATACTCAGCCAGTTGTTGGGTGGGCTGCCGTCAGCCCGGCCATCGCGCCACACATAGTAATCGCGCTTGTCATTGGTACGCGAGCTGCGCGATTCGACAAACCACGGGTGCTGGTCGCTGGTGTGGTTCGGTACGAAATCAATCATCACGTTGATGTTATTTTCGTGCGCTTTCGCGATCAGTTCTTTAAAATCTTCCAGCGTGCCGAACAGCGGGTCGATATCGCAGTAGTCGCTGACATCATACCCCATATCGGCCATAGGCGACGTAAATATCGGGCTGAACCATATGGCATCGATACCGAGCGAATCCTTATGGCCATGGATATAATCAAGACGGTTGATTACGCCGCGCAGGTCACCTACGCCATCATCATTGCTATCCTGGAAGCTGCGCGGATATATCTGGTAAATCGCGTTCACATCACGCCAATTTTTACTTGCCATTCGAACGCTCCCTCTCGTCATACAGCGCCGCGTACACACCGTTTGTCCAGCCAAATCCATCTTGCAAGGGGTATTCACCGCCGCCACCAATATCGGCCGATTCTACATCGTACTTTTCTACCATCTTACGCTTGGCTGCAAATACTTTGTCGTTTAGCTGCAACCAGCGGTCACGGATTTCATTAGCCAGGCCATTATACCCGTACTCGCGCAGGCCCATGATGGCAATATACTGCAAGGGCGCCCAGCCATTCGGCGCATCCCACTGCTGGCCGTTGTGTTCTAATGTAGTAATCAGCCCGCCCTTTTTCAAAAAATCCTGCTCTATGCGCTTCGCCACAGCAGCAGCCTGCTCGCTGGTAGCAATCTTCGCAAACAGTGGAAACACGCCAGCGAGCGTAGTTCGCCCCGTCGTCTGGCCTTCGCGGAAGTTGTAGTCTTCAAAAAACTGCGTATCCGGGTTCCAGCAGTAGCGGCGAATGGCATCGGCTCTGCGTTCGGCCGCCGCCTGGTAGCGCCGAGCGAGTAGCGGCTGCTTTAGTAATTGGCAAGCCTCGGCAATGGTGACTTCCAGCTGGTACAGTAGGCAGTTCAAATCAACCGCCACAATATCGGTGGTATGGATACTCTGGATATCGTTCGCCGCCCGGAACCAGCGGCTGCTAAAGTCCCAGCCGCTTTCAGCACCGGCACGCAAGTCTAAAAATATCTTGTCTTTATCGTGGCTTTTGGCGTGCTCGGCTGTTTCCACGTCTTCGCGCCGCGATTCGGGGCGTGGCGTGGTTTTGTTATCAAAATAGCGGTTCAAGATGGCGCCGTTTGGCATTTGTACCACGCGTGCCATCGCTAAATGATCAGCGTGCTCATTCACCGAGTTGCGGCCTTTCATCCAAAAGCGGTACTCAGCTACAAGGCTTGGCAAATATTCAGCGTAGGTACGCGCACGGCCATAGTGCCGCGCCAGCAACTTCACCATGTGCGGGAAGAATGGCGGCTGCGAGCGGCTTAAAAAGTATGTGCGGTTCGCCGTTGGGATCATGCCAAATTTACGCAGCATGTAGGCATAGTTGCGCATCATGCCTTCAATCATCTTCCACTCGCCATCAGCCGCCAAGCCGAGCATTATAAAGTAGGTATCCCAATAAAATTGCTCGCTAAACCGCCCGCCAGGTACGACGTATTCATGCGGCACGGGCACCAGCGAGCCGCGCGGCTTGCGATTGCGACGCTTTAATAACGGCCACAGCTTCGTGATATGCTCGCGCGTGGTCGTAGCTTCATCGGGCGTATAACTATAGCTTGATCCCGGTTTGAATTCGTAGAAATGCCGGTTTACGAATTCGCTTAGATTGAAAGTCGGATCCTGACGAACCAATAAAT
>JBLMYW010000049.1:0-8588 GCA_050258515.1 Acidobacteriota bacterium
TGATTGTAGCACGCGTGGCGCATTGATGCGAAGTTTGCTATAATTATACATACAATATCAACGCCTCCGAAAAGGTATCTAACGAAAGGAAGAGAGAAATGGGAGAGAAGATAAGCCTTAAAATCGATGAGCGTACGGTTCATGGTAAGAAAGTAAAATCACTGCGTCAGCAGGGTATTACCCCTGGTGTAGTATATGGCCACGGTATGGAGCCCCTCGCAGTGCAGGCCGAGGCAGGTGAAGTACGCCGTGTGGTAACTGCCGCGGGTAAGCACACGCCGGTTAATTTGACTGGTGCGAAGCGCCGCATCGCTATGATTAAGGATGTAGAATGGCATCCAACTAAGGGCGGCGTTATCCGCCATATTTCGCTGCATGCGGTGAAGGCCGATGAGCCAGTGGTAGCTGAAGTGCCAGTGCACCTAGTAGGTGTGGGCGAAAGTGCTGCTGAAAAGGCGGGGCTGGTAGTATTGCAGGCAATCGATAAAATCGAAGTGAAAGCCTTGCCAATGGATCTGCCGGACGCCATTGAAATTGATATTACCGCACTAGCTGAGGCGGGCGATAAAGTAACGCTTGGTGATGCCAAGCTGCCCGAGAATGTCGAGTTCGTCGAGCACGATAGCGGCCATCATGATGACGAAGAGGAAGAAAAGCCAAGTGTTACCGACCTTGTGGTCGCTAACGTATACGAGCCAGCTGCGCTTGAGGCAAAGAACGAAGCAGCGGCAGGCGACGCTGAAGCTGAGTCTGAAGTTGCCGTGGAGGGTGAGGCCGAAGAAGCGACGGCTGAAGAGGCTACAGAGAAAGCTGAATAGTCGGCATTCCCAACCAACAAAATCCCCCGAATAGGGGGATTTTAGGTACGATAGCATACACTAGTACTCGGTATCGTCGTACGTATAGTCTTGGGCATGGTACGAAATCCCTTGGTCGAGGTAGGTCACGAAATCGCGGGCACTTTCAAACAGTTTGTCTTGCGCGACCAATTCATCTTGGGTCATCCAAAAGTTCTTACCGCCTTCAAATTGTTCCATCATTTCGCCGTGGGCATCAGCACAGTGCATTACTACGAAGATCTTATCTTCAAGCAATGTGCCATCCGATTTGCGGTAGTCGCGCTTATGGAATACATGGCTAAACGCAAAGGTGCCGGTAAGCCCTGTTTCTTCGGTTAGCTCGCGCGCCGCCGCTTCTTCAAAGCTCTCGCCCCAGCGGACTTTGCCGCCGAGCCGGCCGTAAAATCCATAGTAAGGCTGCTTCAGCCGTTGCTGTACGATGAACTCGCGCCGGTCGCCATTTTGCCGCTCTACGATCAGCGCCACCGAAACTTTAGGCTGTTTTTCGATCTCATTTTCGTCGGTATCCATGCGGTTAGCATATTCTTTGCCGCGTGATGTCAGCGTATACTTACTGCCGCTCTTCTCCACCAACCCGGCACTCATCAGCTTTTTAACATGAAAGGTAAAATGATCGCTGGTAAGCTCGGTGGTTTTTTGCAATTCGGCAAAGCCGGCATTCGGGGCAAACAAAAGCGCTCGCAGTATGCTGGTTTGTACTTTATGGACATCTGGCTCGTAGCTCATAGTAACTCCTTTATATAGTAACACTCGCTAGCGTACCAGGCCATGTGTATCGAATCTAGTAAAGCCCACTTTACTCTTCAATAAATCCGCCCGATTGGTGTTTCCATAATCGCGCGTAGGTTCCACCGTTACTAAGAAGTTCTGTATGGGTGCCATCTTCGGCGATCTGGCCATTGTCGAGCACAAGGATACGATCTAGCTTAGCAATCGTAGAAAGGCGGTGAGCAATAACAATGCTAGTTTTGTTTTTCATTAAGTTTTCTAATGCCTGCTGAATGTACTTTTCGCTCTCGCTGTCGAGCGCACTAGTAGCTTCGTCTAGTATAAGGATAGGCGCGTCTTTTAATATTGCGCGTGCAATAGCGATACGCTGACGCTGACCCCCACTGAGTTTCACGCCGCGTTCGCCCACGACGGTATCGAGGCCTTGGGGTAACGTTTTGATGAATTCCATGGCATTAGCCTTTTTGGCAGCGGCTACAATTTCGGCATCGTTTGCATTAGCCCGGCCGTAGGCGATATTTTCGCGTAAGGAGCGGTGGAATAGGTAAGGGTCTTGCGGTACATACGCAATGTGGTCGCGCAGACTGTCTTGTGTAACCTCAGCGATGTTTTGGCCGTCAATCGTAATAGCACCTTTTTGCACGTCCATATAACGCAGCAATAAGTGGGTTAGAGTTGATTTGCCCCCGCCACTTTTACCCACCAGCCCTACGCTTTGACCGGCCGGAATAGCAAGATCAAGCTTAGTAAATACCTGGCCGCGTTTCGCATCATCGTAGCGGAAGGTGACATCGTGCAGAGCAATTGAAGCATCGGTAATGCGTAGCGGCTTTGCATTTGCCATGTCGGTAATTTCAGGTGATTTTTGCAAGATTTCTGTGACTTTTGAGGCATCAAGGAAGGCTTGCTCGAGCGAGCGGATGATGCTGTTGATCTGGAACATCGAGCCAGCAATACGGCCAAGGTACGTGATGATAAAGATGAGCGCGGCAATCGAAATAAGCGAGTTTGCGGCCATGAATAAACAGAAGGCAAGCGTGAGAATTTGGAAGGCAAATAGTATACCCATGCGGCGTTCGGCGCCATGCTGCAAGAGCGCGATTTCTTTTGCGGCAACTACTTCAATGGCTTGCCGCTCGGTGACGATATTTGCGACTTCGCCGCGGCTACGGCCGAACATGCGTACCAGCGTTTGGTTGCCAAGTATGTCGGCGATATTACCAAATAGTTTCGATTGCATTTCTTTACGCTTATTGCGGTATTCTGAGCGCTGTATGTAGGAATGTATCGAATCGGCAATAATAACGGCTGTGAGTACCAGAAGAATGGGCAGCATTAACGGAGCGATGACGGCGACGATTACAAGGCTAGCTATAAAGTTGACAACTACGCCCCTTGCTTGGAACGATATGGTATCGGTAAACGCGAGGTATGAACGACTAAAGGTATTTACATCGCCTGCAAGCGAGCCTACTTTACTATTTGCGAAAAAGCTATGGCTATGTGCCAGTAGGCCAGATAGCGCCCGTTCGGCTAACTTGGTGGTCATGCGTTCTTGGTGGTGGAATAGAGCAGTAAAGCCAATGTGGCTAGCGACGATGGAGCCAACCGCCATCACCGCCATACCCCCTAGTAGCCACAATGGTGTAGTGATGTTTTTAGGATCGGTAATGAGCGATTGGGTGAAAAAGCTGATAAGCAGCGGGAATAGCACTAGTAAAAATAAGTCCTGCAAGGGGGTGAAAATCACAGCGGTAAGAAGCGGCTTTTGCTCGCCTTTTAATTCCTCACGATAAATGCGTAGCGTTTGCTTTGTGGTTTCGGCGTCGGTACGGGTAAATAGTTTCATTATTCTCCTTTTGGTTAGGGTAAGTATAGTAGTTATATAAAACAGAGGCCTTATATATCGCTAGCGGTTGGGCCGTCCCAACGTGTGCGAGTAGAGGAACCAGGGGCGGTTCATAGTAGAGAGTATTGTAGCAGAGGCAAACCGCTACTGTAAAGGGTTTATCTTTTTCATTGTATCACACAATTACTATTTTGTCAAGTCTACCTAGCTTGTGTCACGTAGTATATACTAAGTGTATGGTTTTACTTACGCATATCATCATTGCAATTATCAGTGTTATAGTCGCCGTTATTTTATTGGCGCGGCCCAGCCAGGTGCTGGTAAAAACAGAGCTTGGTCTAATTGCGGGTACGCTGCTTAGCGGCATTGTTCTTTTGTTCCAGGGGGCGAGCTTACTGCACTTATGTGTCAGCGGACTACTATTCACATCGCTTTCGGTAGTCGCCGTTGTGATTGCGGTTCGCCGCATGAAACTGGCAGGGCTTAGCAATTAAGCACGAACTTCAGGGAAGGTGAGCGGGTCAATCGCCTCACCTTTTAAGTATGCATCAACGCAAAGCGTTAAAATGCGAGCGCGGTAACGGTAGAATGCCTGCTTAGATTCGGGCTCTTCGTCGAACGTCTTTGTACTGGTAAAGCCCCACGCCGATTTTATAAGCGTAAATGCAGCCATATGTTTAGTGGGGCTTGGTAGCCCGTATTTCTCGGCATAGCGGGTAACGATTGCATCGGCCTCGGCAACTTGCTCTGGGCTCAGCAGGTAATTTAAGTGGTATTGAGAGGCTGTATCGCTGGTAAACCATCGATGCCACCGGCTGCAAAATAGTAAGTCATACCCAATTGGGCCATACCCGACCAGCTCAAAATCAATAACGCCGCCTTCAAGAATATTGAATGGATTAAGATCAAGCTGCAATACTCCCATTGGGCATTCGCGCAATTCGTCGGCTGCCTTCTTGATCGCTGCATGATAGCGATCAATATCGCCGCCAAGCTGCAAGTAGTTTGCTATGATAGTTGAATCGGGAATCGCTGCTTCAAGAAATTCCTCTATAGCTATATGTGTTCGGTTGGCGGGGTCAAACTGGGCTGCCGCATATGTATCGAGCACCTTAAGATAGGACTCGTGGGTTGGTGCACTAACTTTGCCATCCTGTAAGTACTCTTCACGAAACTGCTGGCTAAACGTTGCTTCTCCAAGCGATTGTTCTATGAAATACCATTCATCGTTGCCATATTCACCGCTATCCAGTACATTAGCAACCGGAAAGCCACGTTCTTGTAATGATATGGTGTGGATTTGCTCTTCGAGCGCTGATGCTTTTGGGCCGAGCCGAGCGTAGACGTCGCGGGTTTTTGATTTTAGCACCATGCCCGGTAACAAGCGGGTGGGTTTGACCACGTCGAACAGCTCGCCGTTGATGGTAATTGGTGCTGGCCGGGACTCGTGTTCCATATCTGTAATTGTATATTATATTGCTGCAAAGCATCAATATACCACTTCGTCGCCTCGGAAATACCTGCCAGCAGGAATTTCGCTCGGACTCCTAGTGGTATAATAGTCGTATATGCAAAAAATTCTACTGTACTATAAATTTACGCCGCTTGCCGACCCTGAGGTAGTGAAGTTGTGGCAAAAAACCTTGTGCGATTCGCTGAATCTGCGCGGGCGAATTTTGGTAAGTCGCCATGGGCTAAATGGTACGGTGGGCGGCGAGATGAGTGATCTAAAAACTTACATCAAAGAAACCAAAAAACTGGAAGGCTTTAAAGATATTGTGTTCAAATGGAGCGACGGGGTCAGAGAGGACTTCCCGCGCATGAGCGTGAAGCACCGCCGCGAGCTGGTAGGGTTTAAGAATTCTGATGATGAGTTTTCCGTTGATGAAAATGGCGTGGTCGGTGGCGGTATCCATCTAAAGCCCGCCCAAGTACACGAACTGGTAGAAAAGTATGGAGATGACGTTGTATTCTTTGATGGCCGCAATGAGCACGAAGCCAAAATTGGTAAATTTAAAAATGCCGTGGTACCAAATACTACTACATCGCGCGATTTCATTGCCGAGCTAGAAAGCGATAAGTACGATGATATCAAAGATAAAAAAGTCATTACCTATTGTACGGGTGGTATCCGCTGCGAAGTGATCAGCGCTATGATGAAGAAGCGCGGCTTTAAAGATGTCTACCAGATTGATGGCGGTATTGTGAAATACGGCGAGGCGTACGGCGACGATGGACTGTGGGAGGGTAGTCTGCGCGTATTTGATAATCGTATGACTGTGGATTTCTCTGACCATGCAGCAACGATTGGCGAATGTACACACTGCAAGGGCAAAACAAGTAATTTTGAGAACTGTGCCCTCGCAGAATGTAATGATTTGGTACTGATTTGCGAAACTTGCAAGCAAAACCCTGACCTGCTATTCCACACCGAAGGGTGCAGGTTGAACCACCAAGTAAAGCGGCTTATAACGGTATAAAGTATATGGCGATAGAACAAAAAACACTCGTGTACATATTCGGGCAGCCATGTACTGGCAAGTCTACGTTGGTAGATAAAATCATTGCCAGCCAAGATGGTATTTATTGCGTAGACTTTGATGTGGTAAAACGCCAACTGAGCGGCTATTACTGGAAGCGCGATAAGGATTTTGCCAGGCAGCTGACGCAAGAATTTCTAGATCTAGTAGTGAAATCAGAGAAGCCAGTTATTGCACTGCTGCCTACGCCAGTCACTAAAGAAGAGCACGATTATTATTTTGATTCGGCAAGAGCTGCCGGCTATCGCATTATAAATGTGATGCTAGTGCTCGACCGTGACGAACACATTGAACGTTACAAGGTGCGCCTGGAAAGTATCCGTCAACATAATCCGAACTTTAAGGTAAAAACACTCGATGAATTTATGACCGTGCTAGACCAAGAAGTTTACATTCCACACGATGCAATGGTGCTGGATAGCGGCAAGTTTGATGCGGATACGCTGTATGTCGAGTTCTCAAAAAAGCTAGAGCAGGCTTAGTCGAGTTAGGCGCATCAAAGAGGTAATATCTTTGAAAATATGATGTTCTGGTATAGCATGAGAAGATGAGTAAAAAACGAGCAACGCTTGAAATTATTCACTGGGCGCATGAAGCGCTTGAGCGCCGGTGGTTACCTGAGATCGAGCAGGCCTACAATGATTTGCGACAGTTGATCGATGGCTTACCGGAGAACATGCAGCTGTATTTTGATGATGGTGACATCTGGGAGGAATTTGCCGTGACAGGCCATGCTCATGCAAGCGATATCATCACGATTATTTTTAACCCTCAGGAAAAATCACCCGAGCAAACCGTACGGGAACTCCGCGAGCTTATCTTTCATGAAGGGTTCCACGTGCGACAAGGCTTTACGTATGAGCATGGGGCGTTTTCGGGGGCAGAATCAGCTATTTACGAAGGCTGCGCAACCGTATTTGAGCAAAAGTATGCTGCGGCTACGCCAGGGTATGGCGAGTATAAAGATATTCCGGTACAGAAGTTAAACGAATGGTACCAGGCGCTGAAAGCAATTCCAGCCGATACATATTTTGAAGCATCCGGCGAAACATGGCGAAAGTGGGCGTTTTGGGATGATGAGACAAAGGAAAAATGGCGCACCTACAAAACCGGCGCATGGATAGTTGATACTGTGTTGGCGGCTCGTAAGGCAGATATTCGCGATTTGCGAAATGTGCCAGCAAAGCAGATATTGAGATGGTTTGAGATTGTGTGTACTGCCAACTCAAAAACAATTGAGCAAATGCATATCAATAGTTTGTTAGAATAAAGCCAGAAACAGACTAACACGAGGGGGATAACAGCGGTGCCGCATATACATACCGAACCAGGCCAGCATGACATAACAGTGAGCGCGTATATTGTGCGCACCGACCAGGAAGAGCCTCTGTGTTTGGTGCATATGCACCGTAAAGTTGGCAAGCTGATGCAAGCGGGCGGACACATTGAGCTAAATGAAACGCCGTGGCAAACGGTAGGCCATGAAGTACCGGAAGAAACTGGTTTTACGCTAGATGAGCTGAAAGTGGCGCAGCATAGCGATGAAAATATTGAGGGCGACGCAAATATCTATCACCCTACACCTTTCACGGTAAACACTCATAATGTTGGGAACGGACATTACCATACGGCGCTTTGCTATGGGTTTACAGCCGAAGGCCCAGCCAAGCATGCCGTTGCAGCTGGCGAATCGGATGACCAGCGGTGGCTTACTCTCGCGGAGTTGCGAGCACTCGTACAAACTGGCGATGCGTTAGCGGATGTATATAATGTATATGAATTCTTTGTGCGTAACCTAGGAACGTACGCGCTTATAAGCGCCACTGAATTTTCACTTGACAATCCTACCGAGATAGCGGCTACCTATAAAATAGGCGCGCCAGGCGAGTAGGTGTACAATATAGTATATGGCCTTATATAACATCACAACCGAACAAGAATTTGAAGAAAAGGTACTAGGTAGCAGCAAAGTAGTATTAGTAGATTTTTGGGCTGCCTGGTGTCCTCCGTGCCGTGCGATGGCCCCAATCTTGCATGATGTAGCAGATGAGTTGGATAAGATAGCCGATATCGTAAAGGTAGATATAGAAGCAACCGCTGAAAATGGACAGCTAGCTGGTAAATACGGTGTACAAAGCATCCCAAATATGCCCCTATTTAAGGGTGGCAAAGAGGTCGAGCGGATTGTCGGCATGGTACCAAAGGCTCATTTAGCCGATATGCTGCAACAACTGGCAAAGGCCTAGCGTAACGGACGTCGGTAGATATATTAATCAATTCGAAGGCGAAGTAAAAAAGCGTTTGCTTGCCCTACGTGCAGTAGTACGTGCTGAAGCTCCAGAGGCGACGGAAGGATTTATGTATGGCTTGGTGGGCTGCAAGCAGAAATTGATTACTTTTAGGAAAGACCTTCGGCTCACCCAGCAAATGAACAATGCGGCTGGTGCAAAGATATGTTCGGCACATCATGGCAGATCGTGCTAAAGAGCATGGAAGCGCTAATGCAAAAACCTGGTGCATACAAGACAATGATGGAGCAGCACAAAATAGTAATTGCAGACTATTAGCAACGGCTACGTCGATTTTTTGCTAATCACCCACTGTACCGAG
>JBLMYW010000050.1:0-10459 GCA_050258515.1 Acidobacteriota bacterium
AGAGGACGAAGCGCCAACTCCAACCGAACTGCCTGAAACTGGTATGGGCGAGAATATCCTAAGCCTGCTTGGCGTAGGGTCACTCGCTGGTGTAACGAGCGCCTACATCGCTAGCCGCCGCAAGTAAGCAAAACGAAGCAAGCACTGACCGCTAGCGACAAAGACCACCCTCATTCTAAGGGTGGTCTTTTCTTTATAGCCCGGCGTCGTGCGGTGGCGGGGTAGAAAGCTTTTTGATGGGTAGGCGAAAGCCAAAGGTACTGCCTTTACCCTCGTGCGATTCAAACACTAAGCTACCGCCGTGGCCATCTACCACCTTTTTAGCCAAGTATAAGCCGATACCTGTGCCGTCTGGCCGTTGCGTGCGGGCGTTGTCTGCCCGGAAAAACTTCGTAAATAACTTTTCCTGTACTTCAGCTGGCACCCCCATACCTTTGTCTATCACTCGCAGGACTGCTTCGCCAGCTTCTACGCGTAGCGTGACTTTAATATCGTGGCTGTCGGGTGAATAATAAATAGCGTTATCGATAAAATTCATAATCACTTGGCGAATCTTGCCTTCGTCTAGGTATAGCTGCGGAAACCGCGCTGGCGGTCGATACTGAACGGCAATACCATGCGTACTGGCGATTTGTTGAATACTTTCTACTTCTTGACGGGCGATTTTCGCGAGATCCACTAGCTTACGGTCAATCACAAATTTGCCGGTTTGTAAGCGGCTGACATTCAAAAAATCACCAATTAAGTGCACCATGCGCTCGCTACTGGTATACGCTTCTTCCAGCAACTTACGTTGATCAGGGGTAATATCGCCCACGTCGCCTTCAAGCACCATGCTAATGTACCCTTTTATACTGGTAAGTGGCGTGCGTAGCTGGTGGCTCGCCATACTCACAAATTCATCTTTGGTTTTATCCATCTGCTCGAGCTGCTGGTTTTTTTGCTGCAACTGGCTGGTGGCGCGAGTGATTTCGCGTCGCAAGCGGCGGTTAAACCCTTGGACTTCATCGACGAGTAACAGCTTCTGGATAGATATACTTAGTTCGCTGGCTATAGTAGCAAGCACCTTTGCGTCGGTAATAGTATAGTTGCGGCTGCGCTGCGCACCCAAGCACAACAGACCAATCACCTGCCCGCCCGAGCGCAAAGGGAATACAAATACGCAGTCACGCCTCGCAATCATCCGTTCAATTTTAGTAGGATGGCGATTATATTTATCGACTTCCAGGTAGGGCACTGTCTTATCAGTAAAATAGCGCGCCAGGTCATCAAGGTTATTCTCGGTAAACATTGATTCATGGTTCATCGATTGATAGTTCCAATCGCCGCTCGTCTCACGGTAATACACCACGGCCTGTTCGGGCTGGAGCGCGTTGCCAATATTCGCTACTACGGCACTTGCAACTTGCCGCACCGTTACCGATTCTGCCAGCTCGCTTGATATTGTGCCGTACAGTTCGGCGCTGTCATAGCGATCGCGATAAAAAATCCTCGCAGTAGCACGGTCAAAAAACGTGCGCAGCGGGGCAAAGAGCGCCGACACAATAACAATAATTGCAATGTTGGTGACAGGCGTACTGACGCTACCCCGCCCCATCACACTCGCTACGTACGCGGCCAACGCTACGAGGCCAAAATAGAGCGCTATTACTACACAAAGCGCGACACTGTAGCCAACGCTACGCACAATCGCCAGGCGAATATCAAGAAACTTATGCCACGCTACCGCATACACCAATATTATTGTCCACACCGCTACAGGTATCCATGCCAAATGTGATGACTGTAATGTGTAATCAATATTAGGCAGCACGGCATTACTAAATACCCCGGCCACCGCACCAAACAGCAAACCAAGCAATACTATCAGCACCTGTGTTTTGGTATTGCTGGGTTGCATTTTACGGTAGTACGCAACTAGCTGCGCTAGCGCTATGATGACCTGTATTACGATAAACGCCACAACCGCAAGGTACAACGGCTCGCGCGTTGGCTGCAGGGCAATACCGTTGTGCGTAAGGCCGCTAATAACAAGTGGGCTCGCCGCCAGCATCACAAATAGCAAATTTATACCCAGCCAGGTAGAGCCGTACTGTAAGCGACGCTGCATTAGCACATAGATAAAACGCAAAATGTAGTATGACATGCCAATAGCCGAGATAAACGCCAGGCGAATCAGCGCAAGGTTAAGCCACTCGGGCAGCCAAGGGGCAGGAATGCTGCTGGCAAGCCCCCAAAAAGAGCAGAAATAGAGTAGTATCCCAACGGTACGATGCAATTGGCTACGGTAGTCGCTCGCGATAACAATAGTGCCCACAACAATTGTTACGAGTAACGGCACTATGGCAAACAAATTAAACGACACACCCATTCTATAAGGTATTTTATCAGATTCTGCTTATGTTTTTAAAAGATTCTACGCGGTTGCGGAAATATTCAAATATCAACAAGTGCATAGTGGTATCAGCCAGGCCGTGCTTGGCTCTTTTTGTAGGGTCATCGCCGTCTACATTGCGGCCAAATACCTCTGCCGGCCAATTACTGCTGGTACGGCCATGAATACTATCGCGATATATCTTTGCAGAGTTGGCTACATCAAGCACTACCCCCATCTTAGGCGATCCGGCACCAGGCGGCAGCACAGTCGTATCGGGTGCATGCATCAGCCGTACGCCATCGGCAAACATGCGCTTATAGCTAGGCCAGATTTCAGGATGCAACCCAGCCACAAAGTAGTCAATAGCATGCTGCTCGGCATACCGAAACATCTCGCGGTAGACCGACATCATCGCTAGGCGCGACACCTCGCGCCCTACCTTAACAACACTGCCCATCTCGGCGATACTCCCGGGTGGTAGTGCGCGCATATATTCAGCCACAGCCGGGTCAAACTGTTCAGGCGGGGTGCGTAGATCATCAATAGTACTATCGGGACGCCAAAATAGCGTACCAGCCGCAAGTTGCTGGCCATCGCGACTACGGTACGAGCCAAAGTAGTTACCGTAGCCTTGTTCATGATAGGTATCGTTCATTGGCAAGCCATTTAATGCCGCAGCGAACTTACGGCTCTGCTCTGCTTTTTCATCCGCTAACGATTCGGCACTGTAGCACCCAGTACCGGTGATTCGCTCACGCGCTACTTCTCCCGCTATCTCCCCACCAAGTTTCAGCGCTGCTATTTGTTTGTTTTTGCTCATGCTACAATGATAATACCATGACCAAGATTGCAATTATAGAAGATGACGCCGTAATCAACCAAATGTACCGCATGAAGTTTGAGGCCGCCGGGTTTGACGTGGCAACGGCTGCCGACGGCGAAGCTGGCGTGGCAATGGTAGAAAAATTCAAGCCAGCCATCATATTATGCGACCTGCAAATGCCCCATATGGACGGCGCCGAAGCGCTATCTATTATCCGTAAGACGCCCCATGGCGCCGATGTGCCCGTCATCATCCTCACCAACTTAGGACAGGAAGAAGCGCCTAAGTCACTGGCCACACTCGACATATCGAGCTACATCGTAAAAGCCGAACTTACACCAAGCCAAGTTGTCGCCCGCGTTAAAGAAACGCTAGGCATTAACTAAACTTACACAACCTACCCATTTGAGTGCAGTTCGTGATGGCAATCAAGTACCGGAGTGAGCTGTATTTTACATACTGTGAGCGAGGAACGGAGATTGACGCGCGAAATGCGCCAAAAGGGTGGGTTGTGATTTATAGCTTTCCCGCGCGGCGCAGGCATGCTTCAATAAGATGATCAAATAACACGGTATAGGTCAGCGGCCCGACGCCGCCTTTTGTTGGGGTCAGTGTTACATCGCTGCGCTCTCGCAAGCTTGCATCTACATCGCCCACTATCTGCCCGCTCTCGCTAGCCGTACCGGCGTCAACCACTACCGCACCCTGCTTTACCTGGTCGGCAGTAATTAGCCGGGGGGCTCCGGTAGCAGTTACGATTACATCACTTGCCCGCAGTACTTCAGCTATATTGTTAGATGCGGCGTCGAGCACCGTTACCAACAGTCCGCGCTCCTTCCACATTCGCCCCAAAGGGTTGCCTACTAGTTTACCATTGCCAACAATCGCTATATGCTTACCCTCTAGCGCCACATTATACCCAGCCAGCAGCCAATCGATTGCTTGTGCCGTGGCACTTGGGTACGAGGCATTTGCACCTAAACCATCTACATCTTTGCTTGAGTCAATACTATTACATACATCGTCAACCTTGCTTTTATCAGAAAGGGGTAATTGTACAATTATTCCTTGAATTTTTGAGTCAATATTTGCTGCTTGTATATATTTTTGCATATCATTTTCTGCGACCGTAGCCACCTCAACTTCAATCAAAATATCTTTGGCATACGCTACCTTCATACGAACATAGGTGTCTATCACTGGCCCCGCTGATGGGCTTTTTAGGATCAACAATGTAGGAATAATCTTATGCTCTTGGCGTAAATTGCGCACTTGGCGCAGCTGGCGTTCTTTTATGAAGCCCTGTAGCTCCAGCCCATTTAATTCCTTAGCCATCTCTATATCCTATCCTTCCTGTCGTCAATAAATGCACCCCATTGGCGCACCAGGCGCAGCACGGTTTTTAGCGGCAGCTCTATCAGCATATCCAGCACCATTGCCACTATATTCACTTTAGCGTATTTTTCACTCATCCACTGCCCTACCACTACAAACGGCAAATAGATAAGGTCGCGGATAAACGTAAGGCCATTGCTGGCCGAACGTACTACTTCAAGCTCCCGGATAAGACGACTAAGGCGGAAGCCAAGAAAGCTCGCGGCCGATAGAAATACCAAAAAGATACCAATATGCACTAGCGAGAAGCCGAGCATCAGCAGCAGCCACATCACCGCGCCAAACACTACCAGGCACGATAGCACATATACGACAGAAAATGCCGAGCCGTAGCTACGGCCAGTCACACGCGTTTTTTCCAGCGTTACGCGCTCGCCGTATAGCATAACATCGGCGCGGTCTACTAGGGCATTCGTATTAGCATACCCCGGCAGATTCAGCGTTAGGCGCAGCGCCACCATATACAGCGGCGGGAAAAACAGGTTGATAATAAGCGGCAGCCACACAATACTCCCATGCGCCCAGTAGTCATACGGCACTTCTATGGCAATACCTACCAAAAATTTGGTAATAATAAGGAATATCACGCTACGCACAATCGCTCGGTTTACCTTTTGTGATATCTGAGCGTACTCTTTATTCACTTGCTGTTCATAGGCATCTAAAAACGCGTCGTGGCGCGGTAGCAGCTGCAGTATATCAGGCCTATCTTCGATCATGCGGCGGATAATACGCAGCGGCGCACCCTGCCTGTCAACAATTCGGTATAGCTTGTCCTCTACTGGTGCTGCAAGCAATCTATCGATATGCTGATTGTAGGCGATGTAGCGCTCCAGTTCGGCCGCACCCACCTGATACCGCGCCATCAAGCCGGCACGAATGGTTGCGGCGTCACTCTTTAGTAACGCCTTGTGTACGGCAGCAAACAGTGCAGCACTAAACTCGTCTTCGTCTACATTGCCAAACAGTTTTTTGTCGTTAGGTATCGTCTTTTCGAAATATAAATACGCAAAGTTAATAAATGCCACATCCTTCGGCACTGGGCTAACAATACGCGCCGCCTGTACCGAGAGCGTATCAAGCAGCCATTTAGTAGACGTATCGGCATTAATACCGCGGCGCTGCTGCAGCTGCTCGTAGGCAATATAATGCTCGGTAGCTAGCGTACTCACGACATCCAACTGGGCTTTCGTGAGCGTATTGTTAGCTATGTAGCCCGCCAGTGTCAGCTCTACCGCTAGCTCATTGCCGCTTGCGCGCACCAGCTGTTCATCTCGCGTGACGAACAGCTGCTTATAGAAGCGCCGTATGGCGTTTTGCAGCAGCAAGTGCTCCTCAGTATTTTCAGCAGCATTGCGCAATTGTTCGTATGCCGCCGTCAGTGCACCACCCGCACCCACAATATTCACCTTTTCGGTGTGCTTAGCAGACTTATCCGCAGCGTCCTCAGCCGCACGGGCGCTATCAAGCCCCGCCAATAGATAATGGCCAATAGTATTTAACTCTCGCATACTACCTACCAGTATAAACTATTGTATTATTTTGTAAATTGTGCTATAATAGAAATATAGGGTGTAACACTTTACATTACCACCCTATCTGTACTATAATTTTGTAAGTTACGGGCCATTAGCTCAGCCGGTTAGAGCACCTGCCTCTTAAGCAGGGTGTCCTGAGTTCAAGTCTCAGATGGCCCTCCAATATGGTTATGCTTAAACTCCTCTGTTATGAGGAGTTTTTCGTGTAACACGTATTGACATTTCAATGTATTTTTGTAATAATATAAAATGCTCACGTACCCTATCAGCATTGGAGTTGAAAAGCTAATGAGCAAGCTGACAGTCGTAAGAACCGAGCTTGCCGCAAACCCTGCGGTAAGCGTCGTCGAGGACCGCCAGAAGAACTTCATGTCCACTGCTGGTTTGTGGAACCACTGGGTCGACATCATCGTCGTACCCGCCGATGGTCTCTACACAGCAGAGGAGCTTCAGAAGTTCATGGACGGTCTTGTCACGATCAAGCCGACGCAGTCCGACCACTTCTACCAGTACGACACCGGCATGGCGTTCGGCAAGCTCTACTTCGACGAGACGATCGGCACGATCGTCACCACCGGCACTCAGACGATCACGATCACCGACCCCGATGTCGTCGCGCCCGACGACTACAAGGAAGGTGTCATGACCGTCGACAAGTCCGGAACTGTCGACCTCAGGCGTCGGACGCTCCTCTGGGTCTACCCAGATGAACACTTCGCACGACGAGCCGTCGAGCAGGATACCGACGTGTATGACACGCGAGAGCCGGTCACAGTTGGCGCTCGTCGTCGCGGATTCCTGCGTAGCCGGAGCTGATCTCAGTGACGGCGTCAGCATCGAGCCGTTCAGGGACGGGCAAGAGCCCGCTCTCTGAGCGGCTCTTGTCATGTTTATCTTCAAGAATCTAGTTCATAGAAAACTGATTTTTCTCCGCGACAATAGTTGCAATAGACTCCACTATGGCCCTCCATAGAAATATCCCGCCCCTAGGGGCGGGATATTTCTATGGAGAAGGTATATCAGGGGTGGTGCGTAGGCCTAGTAGTGGTGTATAATCTAAGATAATAGAATAGTCATTATTTGGCACCCGTAGCTCAGTGGATTAGAGCATCTGTCTTCGGAACAGAGGGTCGTACGTTCGAATCGTACCGGGTGTACCAGGCTTTTCTACTAAATACGCTCCTTACTCTGGGGGCGTATTTAAGTGGTATACTATCCCTATATGGACATCCACACCGACATCCCGCTTAAAAACTACGTCACCATGCGCCTAGGGGGTAATGCGCGGTTCATGACCGACATCCACTCTAGCGCCGAAGTAGCCCAAATCGTGCAGAAGGCAGCAGCACAAAATCTCCGCATGTATGTATTAGGTGGTGGCAGCAACACTGTGGTACGCGATGAAGGCTTTGATGGCCTAGTGCTTCGCAATCGCATTCCTGGCTTTGAGGTAGTAGCCGATACGGCGAGCGATACTACCATCAAAATCGGTGCGGGCGAAGACTGGGATAGTGTCGTAAAGCGCACCGTAGATATGAATCTCATTGGTATTGAATGCTTATCGGCCATCCCTGGTACCGCCGGAGCCGCACCAGTACAAAACATTGGTGCATACGGTCAGGAAGTTGCCGAAACATTAGTATCACTAGAAGCCTACGATATACAGGATGGACAGCACGTTACACTGACAAACGAACAGTGCGGCTTTTCCTATCGCCATAGTATTTTCCGTGGCGAGTTTGCTGGTCGCTATATCATCACCAGTATTACGTTGCGCCTGTATAAGGCTGCGCCCCAGCCGCCGTTTTACAAGGCCGTACAAGACTATTTGGATACAAATAATGTCACGCTGTATACCGCTAAGGCATTACGCGATGCGGTAATGGCCATCCGCAAGGACAAACTGCCCGACCCTAAGGAGCGACCCAACAACGGCTCATTCTTTAAAAATGCCATCGTAGAAGGCTGGCAACTAAGTGACCTGCGGGCGGACTATCCTGATATGCCCACCTATGATATGCCTGACGGGCGCTTTAAAGTACCGACTGGCTGGCTAATAGAACAAGCCGGTCTAAAGGGGCAACTACTTCATGGCATGCGCGTGCATGATAAAAACGCCCTGGTGCTGATTAACGAATCGGCGGCTAGCTACGCTGACCTTGCTGCGGCCCGCGACGAAATTATCGGTAGCGTGCGCGATAAATTCCGTATTATCATCGAGCAAGAACCGCTAGAAATGTAGTAATTCTATTGCCAATTGCGTGCGTAACGCTTATGCTATATATATGCTAACTCGGCGTGGGTTTACGGTAGTGGAGCTTGTAGTAGTGATGGTAATTATGGCCATCTTGCTTGTATTAGCTGGCCTTTCGATTAGCAGATCGCAAGCCAATGCGCGCGACACGCAACGTACTGCCAGTGTAGACATCCTTGCTCGCGGCCTTGAGGCGCGCTATACCCAAGGAAAACTAAACCAAGCTGTAACTGTCGCACCGGCAAACGTTGCTCCCGGTAGCTATCCTAGCACGAACGAAATGCGCCACATAATGGGCCAGTCAGTTGCGGGCTTTACTCCTGTACAAATTGCAGACGGGTACGGGCCAGCCGCATTACCAGGCACTGCGCTAGAGGCCTTTTCGCCACCTGGGATTAGCGCATATACCGGACTGACCCTCCCCTCTGCCTGCACTATAGAAAATACGACATGCATTGGCGGTGTAGTCACTAAAGACACATACTACTACGAACCGATTGATACGGACGGCGCTCTTTGTAATACTAATACAAAATATTGCGTACGTTTTAACCTCTATTGGAGGCGCGAAACAGGTGATACTACCCTGCAAACATACAGGAGTAAACACCAATGACACGCTATAGGAGCCCCGAGCAAGGCTTTACCGCTGTTGAGCTGATTATTGCCTTAGTTGTGGGCGTGCTGTTATTGGGCTCGGCGTATCAGTTGTATACGACAGTCGTTACTGATGCTGGTGATGCTCAGCGCCAATCACAAGCCAGTAATGCAGCCTATGCGTTACTGCGTCAGTATCAAAATGACGCTAGTTATGTCGGCGACCCGTGCTCTGCCGCCAGCAGTACGCCAGCCGTACCCACAGACGCTAATCTGCCAGGCGCTACGGCGACAGTGGCCACAACGTGTCCTTTTGCCAACGCCGACTTAAATCTTATTACTGTTACCGTCAGGTATAAAAATGCTAATTCCGAGGGGGTGGTTTCGCGTGCGATTATCATTAAGGCATCATAGTCGCCATGCTCGCCAAGGTTTTACCTTGGTAGAAATGCTAGTTGTTGCCCCTATCATTATTGTCGTTATCACTGGCCTAGTGGCTGCTATGGTGGCAATGGTAGGTGATGCTCTCACCGCTAATAGCCGTGCCGTCACGGCTTACGACACCCAAGATGCACTAGAGCGTATAGAACAAGATGTCCGTACCACGGCTAACTTTATGGGTACGTTTAACTACCTTACTGCGCCACAAGGGCGCGATGGAAACGTAGGGGCGTTCAACTTCAGCACCAATAAAGACCTTATTCTTACCCAGCAAGCAACAACGGGCAGCCCCTATGATAGTAACCGTACACTTGTTTATTATACAGACCAGCCTGCTGGCTGCTCCGAAGATTTAAGCACCAACAACATTCTAAGCACTCGCACTATTTACTTTCTCAGAAACGGTTCGCTATGGCGTCGCAGCATCGTAGATGCGTGGAACAACAATTCAGTCACCGATAGCGACACGGTGTGCGGCAAGCCGTGGCAGCGTGATAGTTGCCCCAACATTACTGGCGTCACCCTAGGGGCTGCACCGGCTGCCACATGCAATACCTATGATGAAGAGTTACTAAAAAATGTTACCGCCTTCACCCCCACTTTCTATAATAGTAACAATGTTAATACGCCTAATCCTTTATCAGCCTCGGCAGTAAAGGTCGTTGTTACCACATCCAAGGTCGTTGGCGGCGAAACCATCACTCAAACGAGCACCATACACGCCGTACGCCGCAACGATATACCTACCGATACCTCAGTCCCTAGCACCCCAGTATTCTCGCAGTACAACGCCGGTATCGATATCTACCACAACCCTACCACCGTGTCATTTCAATGGACTTCTAGTGGTGCTACTAGCTATCGAGTTCAAACCAGTAGCGACGGCGGGACTACGTGGTCCGAGCCATTCCTTACTAGCAACAACTGGGCGTCAGTAAAGGGTATAGCCTACAGTGGCATGCCAGGCAGAGTGCGCGTTACAGCCTACAATAGCGCAGGAGCATCGACACAAGCTACCAGTGGCCAGCTAAGCT
>JBLMYW010000051.1:0-4224 GCA_050258515.1 Acidobacteriota bacterium
TCACGGCGAATCGTCAAGTACTTACCGGCTACGTCATCGTCGTAGGCATCTATCAGATGCAGTAGTACCGCGGTACGCTGCACATGGCGCAAAAAGGCATCGCCAAGGCCTTTGCCTTCGCTGGCACCCTCGATCAGCCCGGGTATATCCGCGATTAATAAGTGGGAATCGTCGATATCTGCCACACCCAGGTTGGGCGTAAGGGTGGTAAAGGCGTAGTCGGCAATTTCTGGCCGGGCATTACTGACCACGCTCAGGAATGTCGATTTACCCGCGTTCGGGAACCCCACTAAGCCTACATCAGCAAGCAAGCGGAGCTCTAGCTCAGCCTCAAATGTATCGCCCTGTTCGCCCAGCTCGGCCATGCGCGGGGTTTGGCGCGTGCTTGACTTAAAGTGGGCATTACCAAAGCCGCCGTCGCCGCCCTTTGCAATGACTACTTGTTGCTCATGATGCGTCAGGTCGGCAATTACCTGGCCATCTTTACGGACGATTGTACCTACTGGCACTTTTACGTATAGCGGCTGGCCAGATCGCCCAGCCTTTTTGCGCTTGTCACCGTTTTTGCCGCCCGCGGCCGCGAGGCGAGGCTGGTAGCGAAAATTGAGCAGTGTATTTAGCTGCTCGGTAGCCACGAATATAACATCACCGCCTTTGCCACCGTCGCCACCATCCGGGCCGCCTTTATCGACATAAATCTCATGCCGAAAACTGACGGCTCCATCGCCGCCCTTGCCCGCCTGAATAGTTACGGTTGCAGTGTCTACAAACATATGTTGTTATTATAGCATGCTTGAACCAATAAATCCTCTCTCTTCTTTTTCAAAAGAAGCAAAACTAGTTCTTTTTTCGTAGAACCAAACGACCTCTTTCTTTAAAAGAAAGAGGGAAAGAATCTTCTCTTTTGCGATAAGAGAAGCAGAAGAACGCCCGAACGTTAAGCATAACCCCATCCATTCCAACCCTATCTCCACTCCCCCCTGGTCAAAAAACAATGCCCTTCGGGCAGCCCAATACAATATCTCTTTTAATGGTATTGGGCCAGAGTTTTTTGAACTATTCCAGGAGGGAGGACCTACTGCTATTAAGGGTTCTTGTAGCAAAGTTTTTAATCGCACAATCCCCCAAATAGAAGTGGCAAAAAGCTCTGTCAAAAATCAGTAGCTAAAGATATTATTTTTGACCGATCCCCTTTAGGGGTCGTTGTTTTTGGCCTATTTGGGGTGGGGGTAGCGTTTCGAGGATAAGTAGGCTCTAGTGTTCGGGCGGGTTTGGTTCTTTGCTCGCAACAAAGAACGTTTCTTTTGCCTCTTTTCTTACGCTAAGAAAAGAGGGTGTTTGCTTCTTCGCAAAAAGAAGAATTAATGAATATACTTATAATATCCCGAGGTCGCCTCACCCCAAGAGATATCACCACGGCCCACACGGGCGAACCCACCGCCAAAGCGGTACCCATTCATTTCACTGATGGTAATAGAAACGCCAGGATTCACTGATTCCACAACTGATACGTGACCATAGCCACCACCGTTCGCCATAATCGCACCTGGTGCTGGCGTGCCATTAACGGTAAAGCCTGAGCGCTGTGCGTTGTACGCCCACGTGCTAGCATTACCCCAGAAGCTGCCAACAGGCCGGCCGAGCTGCATGCTGCGCTCGTATACATACCAGGTGCAGTTGCCCCATGCATACTTATTGCCCGCTGAAATACCGCCCATATATGCGCTGCTTGAGCCGCCTGAATAATTACCGTAATTAATACCAGAATACACCCGTGGAGCCACGTAGCCAGGGCGTTCATTAGCTGGCAGTACACCGCCAGGCAGTATCAGTTTGGCGCCTACTGCAGGAGTAGCCGCTAATTCAAGGTCGTTATACGACACTACGCTTGCACGATCAGTGCTGTACTTTGACGCTATAGACTCTACCGTATCGCCAGCTTTCACTGTGTAGACGACACCGTTTAACGGCAAGATTGATAGGTTGGTACCAGGGGTAAGCGCATCAGAAGTAAGGTTATTTGCCCATTTTACCGTATCAGCAGACAAGCCATACTTGTTAGCCACAGACTGCACTGTATCGCCAGCAACGGTAGTGTAGGTTTGCATCGTACGGCTGCCGCTCGTAAGTTGCACGATTTGCGGCTTGCTAATGACATTCGAGTCAGTTTGCGCCAAGGCACTTTCTGCCGCAAGCGACTGCGACAAGTTAGCCACGTTGTTACTCACGGGCATATCAGTACTCTCGGCAAGTGACGATGCCAGCTTAGTTGCTACTAGCTGATCCACTGAAGCCACTGGTGAAATATCAGACTTTTTTTGCGTAGAGGCTACAGGGTTAGAAGCATCTGCCCTAGCCTGCTCGGCTGGCGGATGGTAAGCAAGAGCAATAACAGATACAACAAATAGGAATACGCCTAAATAGGTGGCGATAGTTGTGCCAGAAACAGAGCCTCGAGCCTTGCGCGTATGCGCCCCGACTACGGTAGGGCTTTCAGGGGATTCAAGTTTACGGGCCTGACGAATCGCCAGGTCGATTGATTGATTACGAATAATCACTCCTTGGTTAAATGCACTATTGCTCTTTGCTTCAAACCTTGGATATACTCCTGCTAAAGACCAATCCACGGCAATGTGCTCTTTTCATTATAGCAAAAAAGAGCTTTGGCGTCAACATTTTAGCATAACTTTATTACCTAGCAACAGAGGTAACCTTACAGCTCACCGCACAGTACTTGGCAGTGGTTTTTGATATTCGCCGTATGGCCTGCCTCAGTAGTTGCAAAATAGATCAGCCCGTCATCCCCCGCCAAAAAGTAGAGTTCGTCGCCAGTGCTAGGAGTAGCCGTAGCTAGCAATGCTAATGTACCCGGCGTCGCAATTGGCCCAGGTGGCATACCGGCATATTTACGGGTATTATAGTTTGAATCAACATCAATTGACGACGTAACACCCAGCTTATCAGAGGCATAAATAGAGGTGACGTCCGAGCCAAGCGACATACCCAGCTGGATACGGTTATAAAATACCCGGGCAATCTGCTGCTGGTAGGCGTAACAACGATCTTTACGCTCTTTCGTAGGCTTACCTTCGCAGTCAAGCTCCTTTTGCACTACTGATGCCAGCGTAATACCATGGTACAAATCCAGCCCTTGGGCTTTAAATTTTGCCACCAAATCATTGGTTTTTATTACATCGTACATATGGTCAAGCGCTACTTGTATTACCTCTTTGGCACTTGCCTTCGTATCGACATAATACGTTTCGCCAAATATATAGCCCTCTAGGCCCTCACCACTAGGGCGGTCAGTGAATAGCGGCCCTGTGTAGCTACTGGCAAACGCTGCGGTAATTTCGCTATCACTATACCCGGCTGCCTGTAGGCTAGCGCGGATGGAAAAATCTTTGAAATTCTTATTACCCTCTTTAGCAGCTTTAGTGCGCGCATAGAGTGATGGCTCTAACGTAGCGCCCGGGTAAAAGGTCACCGATTTGAAATCATTACAGCCCTTAGTGATTTTAGCCAGGATTTCGCGAGCCGATTCGGCGGGAGCTAAATTACAAGTGCCGGCTTGTATGGCGTTTTGCTTGCCTTCCTGATTAGCGAGCACGCTAAACGCCAGACTGCTACGTATAAGCCCGCGCTCTTGTAGTTTTTCGGCTACATAGCTTAGTGATGAGCCCTGCTTAATCTCTACTCGTTGTACAGAGGTATTGTTGCTATCTACCGGCTGTAGCTGCGTGGTATACCATACGTAAGCGCCAATGACTGCAGCGATGAGCAACAGAACAACGCCCAGCAGCACAATCGGCCACTTTTTGCGGCGCTTTGCTACTGTAACGGGCTTGGCAGATTCGTCTAGGCGCATATCAATTGCGGCTGCTGCCCGCTCCGGCTCAGTAGGCGCTACTACTGGCTGCTGCACGATGGGCGTGGTATGGCGCGGCGGCTCGCTGCTCGCAGGTGGCGTAGGATTAGTGGGCCGTACGGGGCGCTTAAAGCCATCCATTAGACTTGCTCCAGATAATCTTGCAATATTAGACTGGCCGCCAGCGCATCAATATCGCCCTTAGCGTAGGGCTTTTTTTGGCGTTTTAGCAACTCTTCAGCTTTTACGCTTGTGAGCGATTCGTCTTGGAAGATAAGTTCAGGTGCGATATCCTGCAGCTTTTCAGCAAATGCCTCTACGAAGGCAGTTTGGGCGGTTGGTTCACCCTGCTGATT
>JBLMYW010000052.1:0-4401 GCA_050258515.1 Acidobacteriota bacterium
TTAAAACGGAATCCGTTTGTCCCAGCTTTTATTAGTTCGTCGATCTTTTCTGGTGTTGATGTTACTGGCCCCAGAGTTGCCAGGATCTTGGTACGTTTAAAGATTGTGTTCATTTTTACCAGTATATCACATTTCTAGTGATTGGCATAGAGCTCAGGATGGGCTTCGATAAGTGAACGAAAATTCCAGCTGTCGTTCCCCTCCGTCTTATACGACCAATAAAACCATGCGTCGGCGCTGGCATACGCTACGAGTTGCCGCTGAATATGCTCATACTCTAGGTTTTTGCGCTCTTTTAGGGTGTACTTTTTTAGTCGCTCGTGGCCAATCACTCCGCTCCATTCACCAATTACCACTCCTTGCCAGTGGCGTAAATTCGCCACCAGCTGCCCATGCCACCACACCATAGCCCAATACAAAGCCAGCGGTGCCCATTTGTGCGCCCAAAAGGTAAAATGATACCAGTGGATATCCATCACCGCCCGGTGGCAGGCACCGCCAAGTGCGGCATTCATCAGCCGCGGCGTAAATGCATCGTGAAAAACAATGCGCGTATGCGGACGCAGGCTTAGTATCAAGCGCTTATATGCTTCGCGGTAAAAACGCCGCAGCTTCAGCTGCAGCAGCCCCATTTTCGGCTCATTTACCAGCTCAATCCCCCAAAATTTCGGATTATCACGGTAGCGCAATGCCAACTGCTCCAGCACATCTACTGTCTGGATACGATATCCGCGCGCCTCGTACCATCGCGCCCTACCCGCCCTACCGCTATGGTCTTGGCCATTTTGACTGCCGGGAGCGCCGTGCAAACATACTAGGACTTCTAGCCCGTATTTTTCAGCCATTTTGAAGGCCCAGTCCAGCCGGCCGATACAAGAAACGTAAGGAGCGTCACCCTCTAGCGCCCAATAGCCTACTGGTATGCGCACCGCTTGTACGCCGTTCGCGTGCAGCCACTTAAAATCACTTTCGCGGATAAAGTTCTTTTGGTGCTCGCGTACTTTTTCCCTCGAACTAGGCGTCTGCATAAAGGTATACTCATCTACCGCATCGGTGCCAGCAAAGAGCGACGGCGTCATCCACCGCTCTAACACCAGCCACCCACCGAAGTTCACTCCGCGCAGCGCCATCTATAGCCCCTATTCGTCGCGCATATCACGGATGGGATTACGGCGTACGTTGCGCATGAGCGGCAGCAACATGCCAATGAAGCCTGCAGAAAGCACCGCACCACATACAATTACTAGTTTCTCAGACACGCCAATGTAGGTAAACCGCTGGCTGACATCAGTAAGTCCAAGTGCTAACTGTGCCTGCACCGTGGTCTCCAGCCAAAGCGCATTATGTGCCAGCAACGCTACCAGCACACCAGCCGCCAGGGCAAATACCATCACCAGCAGCGACAGTAGCATGGTGTAGGTAATGTACACCTGGCTAATATCAAAGCGCTTAAATCCAATCGCCCTAAATACCGCTGTTTCACGCCGACCATCAGCAATCGTGCGACCAATCGTTAAGCCGGCAATAATTGCCGCAAGCACCGTCACAATACCGCTAATCCACAACAATACTACTGTAACACCATGCTTAGCATCGTCTAGAGCAATACTATTACTGCCAAATGCCGTTAGCATAAAGGGCTTATCGGCAGATTTACAACCGGTAAATGTCATCTCGCAATTTTGTGCTTTTATAAATGCGCGTGCATCCTCGGCGCTGGCAAACTCCGCAAAGTTAGCGGCCATAAATTCCATCATGGCTGATCGACCAGTCTTTTCGTTCGAAAGTGCCTCGGCATACTCACCTTTATTCGGCATACTCTCAAATAATTCTTGAGGGATCGCAACACGGAATCCATTGGTCATAAAAATACTCGTTACCATATCTTTAATACTTAGACCAAAGTCCATATCACTATCTGCCCAGCCGTTGGGCGAAACTCCTACCACCTCATATGTTAGCTTTTGTTGCACCGGATCCACTACCTCACCAAATTTTCGCTCTAGCTGGCGCTCTTTATCGGCATATTGCTTTTCGGCAGTAGTGCGCGCATCACGCGTTACCACTGCAGCACCGCAACTCGTAGGGTCGGGCGTACCGTATATAAGGCTTGGTTTTTGGTAATTTTTATCATTCTTATTACGTTCGACTTCTTTGGCTACGCGTAGGGCTTCATTAATCTGGTCGCTACTGACACTATTACGGTAGCATACCTCAAATGTCTTCCCGGCAGCACGTTTGCGCAGTTCATTAGCATAGTTTAAACGCTCCGTAGCTGGCGCATCATCCTTTGGCGCTACAAAGCCCGTTAAGGCAGCGGCACGTTTTTGGCTCACCACTACTGGTATACGCCCGTTGTCTGGCTTCCAGCTATAGCCAGCTATCAGATAGTTACTTATCAGTGCCTGGGGCACAATTGCCTGATCATTTATATCATCTGGCCAGGCAGTTGGCTGGAGCGATTGCTTAGCAGCTACTTCCGTGTCATCATCCAGCTTTTCCACCCCACTTCTCATCTCTTTCCAGCTGCCATCTTTTGGCTTTGGGGTAAGTGTTTCGTACACACTAACTGGATTATATCCCTTTGTCAGTTTTTCAAATGCAGCGAAGCCCGGTGCAATGCTCTCTTCGGCTGTTAGGCGGTCAGCGATCTTATTGCCAAATACTAAGTGACGCTGGCCATCCGTCGTTTCTACTGGTGATGGATCGCGCGCCGCATCGTATTCTATGCCCAGACGCTTTGCCTCGGCCTTTTTATCGGCAACGAGTTGCTTATACTCGGCCAGTACTCGCTCTATCAGTGCAGGATCAGTACTAGCATCACCAACATTGCTAAATACCATTGGCGAACCAGATACGATATAACGGCCAGTCATGCTCTTACTCATCATGCGCTCGGTGCTTTGCAGCGCACCGTCACTAATAAATACGATCGAGGCAACTAAGCCGAATAGCAGCCCGGCTATCACAATGGTAAAAATAGTACGGACTTTGCGCGCACGCAGCTTGGTACTCGCCAGCACCAATGCATCAGTCAGCCGGATCATACTAGTACTCCGTCACGCAGTATAATCTCACGGTCAGCCCGTGCCGCCACGCCTGGATCGTGCGTTACTACTATTATTGTGGTACCAAATTCATCACGGATCTTCTCGAACAAATCAATAATTGCCTTGCCATTAGCGCTGTCTAGGTTGCCCGTGGGTTCGTCAGCCAGCAATATTTGCGGTGCGTTTAGGAGTGCCCTAGCAATGGCAGCGCGCTGCATCTGGCCGCCCGACAATTCACGCGGGTAGTGCTCAAGCCTATCGGCCAGCCCCACCACCTCGGCAAGCTCGCTTACCCTGGCACGACGCTCGGCACGCTTAGTCCGTAGCGGCATGCCCGCTACTTCTAGGTTGTGGCGTAGGCGCAAAAATGGCTGCAGGTAGAAAAACTGGAACACAAAGCCAATCGTGCGGTTACGAAACTCTGAGATCTGACGGTCGCCAAACTTCAGTATATTTTTATCCCCCACCAGTACCCTACCGGCAGTTGGCTTATCTAGCCCACCAATCAGTTGCAGCAACGTACTCTTGCCACTACCACTTGGGCCGGTGAGAGCCACAAATTCGCCCTTATGAATATTCAGTGATACGCCACCAAGCGCTACGATATCTTGACGGCCTACCCGGTATGACTTGGCCAAGTCTTGCACTTGTATCAGTATTTCACCTTCTGGCTGGTGCTGCTGGCGTACCATGCGGCGCTCAGCATTAGCCACAAAATCTTCCAATGCCTTTGCGGCAGCCGCCACATCACCGCCAAAGGCATCCAGATAGGTTTGTATATCAGTTGTCGTTGCTGGCATGCGCCCTCCCTCTCTTTGTACTTAGTTTACGCGATTGCCGTACCGAATACCATACCCACAAGGTAGGTAATACCCATAGCTAGTAGTCCGCCCACCAGTACGCGGACGATGGCGCGTAGGCGCGAGGCGTTACCGGCTGTTGCACTGGCAAAGCCAGTGATGCACAGCGCTATCACCACTGCCACTACTGTAGCGGGAACTCGGTAGTCGGCGGGACTCAGTACCATCGCCGCAAATGGTATCAGGCCGCCCACAGTAAATGCAGCTAGGCTGGCAATCGCGGCTTGCCATGGGCTATTGATGTCATCTGGATCTAAGTTAAAATTCATGCGCAGGTGCGCCCGCAAGGCATCCTTAGCGGTCAGCTCTTTGGCCACTACATGGGCAGTCTTTTTGCTCACCCCATGTTTCATATATTCATGCGCCAGCTCGTCCAGCGCACGTTCGGGCTGGTCGCGTAGCTCGCGTTTTTCGCGCTCTATATATACCTTTTCAGCATCACTTTGACTGCTCACACTCACGTATTCACCCACCGCCATGCTGAGCGCACC
>JBLMYW010000053.1:0-4821 GCA_050258515.1 Acidobacteriota bacterium
GCCGAATGGGCCGGGGAAGTACCTGCCGATACCACGGTAGTACTGATGGAGGTAAAGCTGGATAAGCGTACGAAAGTGTATAAAACGCTTACCAAAGTAGCTACCGTGATTACTGCCGACCCGCTACTCGAGCGTGACGCGCCAGCTGCCGAGCAATGGCTGGATACACTGGCAAACAATCAAAAAGTACTGCTTAGCCGACCCCAGCTACGCAATATGGTGCAGCGGGCGCTTGTGGTGGGCGATAAGCCCACCGCGCGAGCGATTGACCAAATGCAGCTGGCGCAAGCCATAAAGGCTTTACGGGGCGTAGATACGGTTACTGACGATATGATAGCTACGGTATTGCCACCAGCGCCGGGTGATACAGTATTTGACCTGCTAGATATGGCGGCACGCCGGCAAACTGCGCGGGTAGACGCGCTGCTGGCCGAGTTAGAGCGCACCGACGACCCCCACCGCACGCTGGCGCTTATCATGGGGCAGTGGGCGCAGCTGGTAGCGGTATCGATGGCTGATACGCCATCAGCTACTGTCGCCGTAGAGCTAGGGCTACACCCATTTGTGGCGAAAAAATTGCAAGAGCTAGCGAGGCAATTTACGCCGAATGAAATTAAAACTATTACCGCGCTTGCCGCCGACCTAGACGCCGGCAGTAAGCTATCGCAATTCGCCCCATGGGACGGTGTATACCGGCTGGTGCATGCCATTGCGGCGCGGTAATAAAATACTATAAAAAATAACCCCGGCTAAGGGGCTATTTTTTAGTAGTCAGTGCGATTACTTCTTTGCAGCTGGCTTCTTAGCTGGAGCTTTTTTGGCTGCTGGCTTAGTTGCAGGGGCTTTAGTAGCTGGTTTCTTGGCTGCAGGCTTCTTTGCAGGGGCAGCAGTTGCTTTAGGTGCTGCCTTAGGCGCAGCTTTCTTCTTAGCTGCAGCAGGCTTTACACCAGCGGCTTTGGCAATCTTTACCAAGCCGGCTTTGCGGCGGCTTACGGTGGCCTTTTTCAGTAGACCCTTCTTTACTGCAGTGTCTAGCTCGCTTTGTGCGGCAGATAGGCCTTCGGCGGTCGGCTTAGCGACGAATGCCTTCACGGCACCCTTGATATCGCGCTTGATACCAACATTGCGCTCGCGGCGCTTGGCTGTTTGCTTCATACGCTTAATTGCTGATTTGATGATTGGCATAGGTTTCCTTATCTGTTAGAGCTGATATTGCAATCAACGATTGATTATACCGTAACTATCCCTATATGTAAAGGCTGCGGCACTAAAGGAGACTAAGTAGATATCCATTAATCGCCATGATACGATAGAAAGATGAAACGAATTCTTATTTACGGTGACTCAATTCCTTGGGGACTTATCCCTACAACAAAATTTGAGCGCTTTGCCTTTCAAGAACGGTGGCCAGGTATATTGCAGGGTATCTTGGGGTCTGAATATCAGGTGATTGAGGAGTGCCTTTGCGCCCGCACCATCGATAGCGATGATTCCCGGCCAGGGTTTGAGGGTCGTAACGCCATGACGTCACTTCCGCTTGTACTGGACTCGCAGTATCCCCTCGATGGCATTATATTGTCGCTTGGCCTCAACGAGATAAAAAGCATGTACGAGTGGACGCCGGCGCAAGTTGCCGAGAAGCTAGGCCGTATGATTGATGCTATTAAAGCGCGAAAACCTAACTTTCATGAGTCGAATCCGCGTATTATGGTGATTTCGCAGCCTGAAGTGACGAATACGGGTGCATGGGGTGAGCTGTGGGTGGGGGCAGATGAGAAATCTCGGCTGTTGTTTGATCAATACAAGTGGCTTGCGGAAGAAAAAAAGGTAGAATTTATTGATGCATCGGCCGTAAAGGCGGATGCTGCCGATGGTGTGCACATAGATAAGCAAGGTCATGTGGCTCTTGCCGAAATAGTAGCTCGGGCTATCTAATTGCCCTCAAGAAAGTACCTGTCTGAAAATTGTTGACTTCTCTAAACCACTTATGGTATAGTGGAGCCAAACTCGTGCAAACAGGAAAATAAACAGCAGGAAACACCAATGGCAGACCAGAGCGCGCTAAAGCAAATCGTCGATAAAATCAAGGATAGTAGCAATATCCTGATTACGGTGAATACCAACCCGAGCGTTGACGAACTGTCGGCGGCGCTTGCTATCACGCTGTTTATCAACAAGCTTAATAAGCATGCCACAGCGGTATTTAGCGGCCAAGTGCCCCCTGCGATCGAGTTTTTACAGCCGGAAAAAACGTTTGAAAATACGGTAGATAGCCTGCGAGATTTCATCATTGCCTTAGATAAAGAGAAGGCCGACCACCTGCGCTACAAGGTAGTGGACGACATGGTGAAAATATTTATCACACCGTATCGTACGACGATTAGCGAGAAGGATTTGGAATTCAGCCAAGGTGACTACAACGTGGAAGTAGTGCTGGCGGTCGGCGTGCAGAATGAATCAGACCTTGACCGCGCGCTTGAAAGCCATGGCCGCATACTGCATGATGCAACGGTGGCAGCTATTAGCCTGGGTGAACCTACCAAGCTAGGCGGGATTGAGTGGAATGATGCAAGCGCAAGTAGCTACGGCGAGCTGCTATTCCAGATTGCCGACGGACTAAAGTCAGATAAGGGCGCGCTGGATGAGCAAATCGCGACGGCATTTTTGACGAGTATTGTTGCGGCTACCGAGCGCTTTAGCAATGCTAAAACTACTTCTAAAGCAATGACTATCGCGGCCCAGCTAATGTCCGCGGGCGCTAACCAGCAGCTTATTGCGACAAAGCTGGAGGACGAGCAGGAGCTGCCACAGTCGGCACCGTCAGAATCAATTCGTGCCAGCAGTAATGGCGACGGCGCGCCAATTGTAGAAGATAAAACCCCCGAAAAAGAGACAGCCAAGAAAGATGATGCTATAGGCGCGCTCTCTATTTCGCATGAACCTAAGGGCGATGTCGATGAGGTTGCCCGCGAAGTGGCCGCTAAGCAGTCTGATCAAGCACTCGGCAAGGCAGAGGAAGAGCTAGCCAAGCAAACCGCCGAGGTGGCCGCAGAAAAGCAAGAAGACGCCACCGAAGCTGCCGAGCAGAAACTTGCCGAGCAGCTGGCTGCCACCGCACCGGCAAGTCCGCCAGCGGTAGATATTACTGCTGATATCCCTATGGCTGCTCCTAGTAGCCTGCCGCCGCTAGGTAACGTAGCGCTGCCTGATAAAGAAATGGCCGAGCCATCGCTAGGTGGCACCCTGAATGCTACCACCGAGCAGGCAGCCGACGACAAACGCCGTGAAATAGAAGATGATAAAAATCGCACCATCCTCAGCCATGGCGGCGGCCAGTATGCTGCCGCTCCACCGATGATGCAGTCACCGCTGAATGCAACAGTGGCATCTAGCCAAGCTGAGCCTGAAGTGCGTGACATTTTTGCCGACCCAGCTACCGATAGTGAACCTACTGGCCATGCGGCGACAATTCAGCCGCCTATGCCAGAGTCTGCACATGCACAGACGCTCGCCGAGATTGATGCGCAAAATAGAACAGCTCATGATGATGCGCGTGCCGCGATTGATGCAGCGCTTGGCGGTGCGCCCACACCCACCAATCCGCCCGTAATTGGCGGCGCTCCAGAGACAGCCCCAAGTTTGCCACCCCTCCCACCGTTGCCGCCTATGCCGGACTTTAGCACGCTGCCACCACTTCCTGGTGAGGCTGCCACACCAGCTGCTCCTGCCGAAACCGTATCGGTACCCGATGCGCTCGGCGATATGTTCCCGCCTGCCACACCCGCGCCAGAAGCACCTACCGTTAGTAACGACCCTGCCCAGTTCAAAATCCCTGGCCAGTAACTTAGTCTTGTACGATAAAGTACTCAATCCCTAGATTGTCGCCGCGCTGTGCTAAGTGATGTTCGCAGTCATCACGCTGGCTGCGATAGCTGCGCATGACGGCAATAATAGCATCGCGATAGTTGCGAGCGTCCACAATGTCGGTACATTCAGTTGTTTTACGCCCAGCATCCATGTAAAGCCACTGGGTACTGTGGGTGGGCGCATGTTCCTCGGGTATGCACATAAAGCGGATATGCTTAAACCGTTCATCGGTAGCCTTACTCCTATAAAACACATAGCAAGCCACTCGTGCGGCGAATATATGGTCAATGTGCCCGCTTAGGCCATTCAAATCAAAGGTCATAACGTCGATTTCTACAGGCGCTTCATATCTATCAATCGTGGTCGTAATGATGTCGGTAATTTTTTCCGCTACTTCATGGTAAAGATGGTTCGCCAGGTGGCCGTCGCGGTAGCCTAGGTTATGCTGTGAGGCAGTACCAAGTAATCGCCCGGCTTCGTGCCATTCGGCCAGTCTGGCAGCGCCTAAATCCTCATAATTATCCGGGTTGACCCCAGCTTCACCAGGGGTAATGGTAATAATGTGCACATCAGTATTGTTTTCGCGCACCTCTTTAATAATCGTACCGGCCGGGCCAAAGCCCTCGTCATCGGGGTGGGCGAATATGCCAAATAGCACTTTCTTCATATTGCCAGTATACTGGTAAACAATGGAAGATGGAATTGTATTGATAGATAAGCCAGCCGGCTGGACGAGCTTTGATGTTGTAGCGAAGATTCGCGGGCACATTCGGCGTGGCTATACCAAACAGGGGATCAAGCCGACCAAGCGCCAACTAAAGGTGGGGCATGCCGGCACACTGGATCCGTTTGCCACCGGGCTGCTGGTGGTACTGCTGGGCGAGGCGACTAAAAAGGCCACCGAATTCTTGAAGCTCGATAAAGTGTATGAAGCCGAAATCATCTTGGGCCAAG
>JBLMYW010000054.1:0-13878 GCA_050258515.1 Acidobacteriota bacterium
TACCGGCAGTAATCTATCGGCCTGCACCGGCATCTCTTTTGCCACTTCCGCGCTCGGATTAGTCAACTGATACTTACCATAGTTATATTCAAACTCGCCGCTAAAATAGAATTCGTCGCTACTACCCCCAAGCTGCTGCGTACGGTACGGCTGATTAAACCACACGGCATTTAGTTTGCCACTATCGTCTGCCAATACAGCGGTAGTGAGCCGCAAACCGCGGCGCACCGGGCGTGTAGTAATGCTTTCACAGCGTGCCCTAATCGTTACTTTGCCGGGTTTTAAATCGGCAATCGTAGACACATTGGTAAAATCTTCGTGTTTACGCGGCAAAAACAGCAGTATATCGCCGACCGTATGTAAACCGGCCGCCGCCAGCTGCTCGGCAGTCTTTGGCCCTACCCCCTTAATTTGGTCAAGTTTTGTGGTTAGATTCATGCCATACCATTATATCGCGTAACTGTATGGCTAGTACAAGCTCATGGTGCCCGTTACGTGCGATGCTAGTTTTTTTCGAGCGCTATGCCTTCAAGGTGGCGCGAAATATTTTCGAGTTTTTGACAGGCGGATGGATACTCTGCTTCGGCGTCGTTTGTTTGCGACACCCACTGTATATAAAACTTTAGTTTTGGCTCGGTGCCACTCGGGCGAATCGTCACGCGGCGTTCGTGGCTGCCAAGCTCAAACACCAATACATTACCCTTTACACAGTCGATTGCAGATTCCTCGCCAGTGGCGACATCTTTTTTCGTCAACGTTTGGTAGTCGAGTGTAGCGGTAACGGGCTCGCCGTCTATTTCGGTTGGTGGTTGTTCGCGAAGTCGCTTCATAATTGCCTGCATTTCGGCAAACCCTTCAGCACCAGGGCAGACAATTGTGTCTAGGCGCTCCGTATAGAGGCCGATTTCTTCGTATAGTTCATACAAACGATCGACAAGTGTTTTACCTTGCAATTTCAGCTCGGCAGCATATTCGGCAAGCGGCAATGCACCCACTGCGCCGTCTTTGTCGTGAGCATAACTTCCTTTTAGGAGGCCATAGCTCTCTTCGCCGCCAATCACAAAAATTTCATCAGTCGACTCTTTTTTGCGCATAAGCTCGCCGATATATTTAAAGCCAATGAGCAGATTACCGTAGCATGTGACGTTGTATTTAGTGGCAAGCGCATCAAACATGTCGGTAGTGACAATCGTTTTTACAATAAAATGCTTTGGCGTTAATTCACCACGTTCTTGCAAGCGTTTGAGCGCGTAGTCGGTAGCAAGCGCTGCCGATTGATTGCCGCTTAGGTAAAATGCCTCGTCGTTGTGCCGAACAATCACGCCGATACGGTCGGCGTCTGGGTCGTTAGTGATAGCAATATCGGCTTCTGCGTCGAGCATTTCTGCCACCGCGCGATCATTGGCAGCTTTTTCTTCAGGGTTTGGCTTGCCGTTTTCGATTGTAGGAAAGTTACCGTCTGGCACCATTTGCGCCTCTACGGGCAGTACTGTAAACCCAGCCTTGCGCAGTACTGGCAAGGTGTTTGTCTGCCCAGCCCCATGAAGTGGAGAGTAAACGACACGTAGATCGCGCTCTGCACCTTCTGACTCTGCAAGCACCGCTGCAATGTATTTTTTGTCGATCTCTTCGCCAAGAAGCGTTATAGCGCCTTCTTCGACTGCTGTATCAAAATCAACTGCCGTAATCTGCTCTACCGCTTCTGCTGCATCGAGCACGCCCTTATCGTGTGGGGGGACAAGTTGGCCGCCATCCGACCAGTATGCTTTAAACCCGTTATCTGCCGGAGGATTATGGCTTGCACTAATAACAATGCCACAGGCCGCTCCTAGTTCGCGAACCGCAAAACTCAGTTCTGGGGTAGACCGAAATGATTCAAAAATGTAGGTTTTAAACCCGTTACCAGCACAGACGCTCGCAGCGTATTTACTTAACTCTTCGGAACTAAGGCGTGTGTCGCAGGCAATAACGACACCTTTTTCAGGGGCGTTCTCGTCATGTGATTTTGAATACAGGCACAGCGCCTGCGCGGATTCACCAATCGTTACGCGGTTAATGCGGTTCGATCCAATACCAGTGGTTCCGCGACGTCCACCAGTGCCAAATTCTATCACTTTGAAAAATGCGTCCTCAAGAAACTCCCATTGCTCATCTGCGATACGCTCCTCGAGCTCTTGCTTGTATTCGATATATTTTGGTTTCGTGAGCCAGTCGGTAACGTTTTTTGCCGCGTCGGCCGAAAGGTGTGCCTGCAAATCCTGCATAATCCCTCGCTTTTTTCATCTATCAGTCTATATAGTATACCACTTCTGAGATACATTCGTACCACGGTGATGCATTACATAGGGAACATTAGGTAGCAACGTGTCTTACCGCCGGAGTTGCCACTTGAACGCGTGGCGGGCGTAAAGTCGTTAGGAACGCCGCTGTCAGCTACACTTACGACGCCACCTATGAGGCCGCTGCAATTTTGGTTTAGCCCTTCTAGCCAAAAGAGTATAAGGACTGGATTTGGCTGCGAGCTGAGCGTGCGGTTTGAGCCGTATAGATACTGTATACCGTAGCGTCCGTCGGTGACAATCGTGTCACCAGCATCGGCAGGTGGCATACCATAGCGCTTAAGATCATTCATAAGGGCCGTATTGTTCGTGCCGCTTACCGTACCACTGTAGCCGGTGCAGGCATTATCTTGGGTTAAGCACCACGTGCCGCCGCCGCTACGCGGATAGTCCTCGTTTTCTGCCTTATACAAGCGAATAAGGTTTACTACTTGCTTTACGGTGCTTATTTTGGCATTATTTTTTGCGCGTTGCTGTATTCCAGTAAAGGAGATGATGATAATGGTAGCCATGACGGCAATCACTACAATTACTATCAGCAGTTCCACGATAGTAAATCCTTGCCTACTGTTGCCGTTCATACCACCCATCATCGTTACTACCTATTGTACCATTAGCGTGCTAGCACAAAACTATTCTTACCTTTTTTAACCAAACTCGTATCTGTAATTGTATTATCGTCGGTAATTTTTTGACCGTTTACCATCACACCACCGCTGGCAATAAGCCGCCTGGCTTCGCCGTTGCTGGCTGCTACACCGCTTGTGGTGAGCGTGTTGATAACACTATCCCCCACGGCAACGGTGGGAATCTCGGTAGCTAAGGCATCAAGATCGTCAGTGCTTAAGCTACTAATACTCTCGCCGCCAAACAACACCGCTGTCACACGTTCTACCGACTCGCGGCGCTCGCGGCCATGCACTAGCTCGGTTACTTCGCGTGCTAAGGTTTTTTGCAATGCACGCTCACCTGGATTTATGCGATGATCGGCAATCAAGCTTTCAATCGTTACTTGGTCGAGCATAGTGTAAATCTTTATCAAATCCTCAGCCATCTCATCATCCGTATTCAGCCAAAACTGGTAGAACTTATACGGGCTAGTCTGAGCAGCATCAAGCCACACGGCGTTGCCTTCGCTTTTACCGAACTTCTTGCCAGTCTTTTTGTCTATTACTAGTGGTACCGTCAGAACATGCGCATCAGCACCTTCCAACTTTTTAATCATCTGCGCGCCAGAGAGCATATTACCCCACTGATCTGATCCACCTACCTGCATGGTAGCACCAAGCTCGCGGAACAAATGTAAAAAATCATACCCCTGGATTAACGAGTAGCTAAACTCGGCATAGCTAATACCTACACTACCCTCGCCAATACGATCTTTTACAAATTCGCGGTCAAGCAGCTGTGTCATCGAAAAATGCTTGCCGATGTCGCGAAGAAACCCTAGGTAGCCAATATCTTTAAACCAATCATAGTTATCTACCAGTTCAAACGATTGGCCCTCGAGTAGGCTACGGTACTGCGCGGCGATACCCGCTTTGTTGTGCGCGATTTCATCAAGCGTCTTCAGGTCACGCTCAACGTCCTGCTTGGGGTCGCCAATCATCCCAGTGGCACCGCCTACCAGTACAATCGGCTTATAGCCGGCATTGATGAGATGTTTTACCATCATGACGCCTGCGAGATTACCGATGTGCATGCTCGAGGCGCTCGGATCGACCCCAAAATAGAAAGTCCGAGTCTCGCGGTCTAAGTCGGTAATGTCGGCGAATGTCGTTTGATTGACGAATCCGCGCCACGACAATTCTTCTGATAGTGTCGTCATGAAACTCTCCTTTCTTGGGTTTACTAGTGTTATGTTAGCATAAGTTAGCTAGCGCCCGCAAAAAAATAGTGCTACAATTATAGATAATATTGCTTATGGGAAGTGTAATAACGTGGTAAAAGCCAAAAAACCAACACGCAAAGTAAGCGTGTACTCTAACCTCGCGACCAAGCGCCGCACCAAAAAAGACACTAAGGCGCGTAAAAAAGCCGAGTATTTGGCTACGCTGCCAAAACATCCGGTAAAGCGCTTACTCTACCGATTACACCCTAAGCGCGTTGCTAAGTTTTGGTTTTCGAAGCAAGGGCTATTTACGCTACTCAAAGGCCTCGGCGTGGGGATTGTCGTACTCGTATTGCTAGGCTTGGCGCTGGTAGCGTATTACCGTAAAGACTTGGCACAAATCAATCCAAATACCCTAGCGCAGCGAGTAAAGACTACCGTTACGAAGTATTACGACCGCAACGACAAATTGCTATGGGAGGATAAGGGATCCGGCGACTACACCCTTGTCGTAGATCCAAAGAAGATTACGCCATGCATGGGTCAGGCGACAGTAGCAATTGAAGATAAAGATTTCTATAGCCATGGCGGCGTAAGCATCGCCGGTACTCTGCGCGCTGTAATTAGCAATTCACAGGGTAACGCCACCCAGGGCGGCTCTACGCTTACCCAGCAACTAATCAAGCAGGTATTCTTCAGCAAAGACGAGGCCACCCAGCGCGGCCTAGCCGGTATTCCACGCAAGATCAAAGAGATGATTCTTGCTGTAGAAGTAGAGCGGATGTATACCAAAGACCAAATCTTAGGTATGTACTTGAACGAATCGCCATACGGTGGCCGCCGCAATGGCGTGGAATCTGCCGCACAAACGTACTTTAAAAAGTCATCATCTGAATTAAAACTATCTGAATGTGCACTGCTGGCTGCTATACCCAATAATCCTACTGTCTATAATCCCTATAATATCGAAGGGCACGATGCGCTGATTGCCCGCCAGCATAAAGCTCTCGACAACATGGTAGATATGAAATATATCACTAAGGCACAGGCTGAGGAGGCAAAAAAAGAACCTATTATAGACACCATCAAGCCGCTCGTTGACCAGCTAGAAGGCATCAAGGCCCCACACTTTGTGCTGATGGTACGTACCCAGCTAGAGAAAGAGCTGGGCAAAACGGTGGTTGGCGAAGGCGGTCTAACGGTTAAAACGACGCTTGACCTGGACGTACAAAATCAGCTAGACCAAAACATGCAAGATATGTTCAGCGGCAAAATGACCAACGCCATGTGCGGATATGGCAATTGCTCTAACTATGCAGGCTTTACCAATGGTTCGGCGGCAATAGAGGATACAAAATCTGGGCAACTTATCGCCCTAGTGGGTAGCCGTGACTTTAAGTATCCTGGATTTGGCCAAGATAATGCTGCCACGGGCTATATCCAGCCAGGCTCGTCTATCAAGCCGCTAGTGTACGCCCAGCTATTCCAAAATCAGGGTGAAGGTAAAATGCAATATGGCAGCGGCTCGGTACTGGCCGACTCTGCGACTACTTTTGGCGGCAACTATAAGCCACAGAACGCTGATGGCAAGTTCCGAGGTAATATCACCTTGCGCCAAAGCCTGGCACTATCGCGCAACATCCCTGCAATCAAGGCTATGGCCGTTAATGAAGCCAACAGCGAAGGGAGCACCTGGAAGACTATCCGCGACATGGGCGATAAAAACTACTGTACGCAAGGAGCTGACGCTCAGGCTGGCCTGTCAAGCGCGATTGGCGGTTGCGGCACCCGACTGGTAGACCACGTCAATGCCATCGCTTCACTAGGCCGTATGGGTGTGTACACGCCACAAACTACCATCCTAAAGGTAACGAACAGCAACGGCAAAACGCTCAAAGAATACAAAGCCTCCACTAAGCAAGTTATCGACCCTCAGGCCGCATACGTCGTGAGTGATATCTTAGGCGACGGTCAAGCACGCGCTGGCCTGGGCGGCCGTGACTACACGCCAAAGATGAACGCCCTAGGCGCTAAAGTCGCCGCTAAAACCGGTACGTCTAACGGCCAAATTGGTAGCAAAATCGTGCCAAAAGACATTTGGACTGTCGGCTATACCCCAAGCCTCAGTATGGCTGTATGGCTAGGCAACCCAGACACAACGCCGCTACGTCAGGGCAACTCACTCATCCCGGCACTGTTCTTCGACGAGACTATGGCTCAAGTAACTAAGCTGTACGTAGAGCAGAATAAAGCCAGCTACAAAGATTGGTTCGAGGCTCCATCAGGTATTCAACGCCAAGGCAAAGAAGTATACCCAAGCTACTGGAATAAAAACTCGGGTGTGAAAAACGATAAGATGATATTCGACCGCGTCAGCAAGAAAAAGGCCACCGACTGTACTCCGGCAGCCGCTAAAATTGAAATTGGCGTATCAAAAACGGTTGATCCTATCACCAAAAAAGACGTGATTACCGCCCCGGACGGATATGACGCAACCAGTGATGATGACACACATGCATGCGGCGATACCCCGCCTGCGGTTACGATTAGTCAGCCTGTTAGTGGCGGCCTAAAAGTCACCATGACGCACGGTCGCTTCCAATTACAGACGATTGAAATCACTCAGGGCGGCACCGTGATTGCCAGCAAATCAGTCAGTAGTAATGAAACCTGGACTATTCCAGCAAGCCAGTTAGGCAGTGCGACGAGCGGGCAAGTTACTGCCACACTCACCGACCTTGGCTATTATCAGGATACTGATTCGACCACGTATATGGCTAGCTGAAGAGACGAAACACCACCGCGCCGCGGCAGAAGATAAGTTACAAAATAAATACCCGCTCATCGTAGGCGGGTATTTAAGGAGTTGTTACTAATCTTCTTGCGTATTGATAAGGTTAATAAATGATGCCTCGCGCTCTTTTCCGGTGGAGCGGCGTGATGATTTAGGCCGTGAAATTGGCTGCTGCCTGTTCACTCCCGGTGCTTTTCTGCGGGTATCATCACTGCCCTGCTTGCGCTGCTCTGGCTTGCCTCGCTCTGGGCGCGCATGATAGACTGCCGGGGGTTTCTTTTCGATGGCAGGTTCTTTAGCTGCTTGTTCAGCTGGCTTTTTGTATGCTACAGCGGCTTTAGTTTGCGGCGCGCGGCCCGAGTGCTTAGATTTGGCGGCAGCTTGGACTGGACTTTTCTTGGCAGTGCTCGCTGGCTTGGCGTTCATGCGTTTGGCAAACATCATCTTGCCGGCTGCCGTCTGCAGGCTTCTGGTCACCTCTACCTCTACTGTTTGGCCAATCAAGCTGCTTGACTGCTCTACCACCACCATGGTTCCATCCGGTAAGTACCCGACACCTTGGTGGCTATCCTGGCCTTTTTGCTGCAGCTCTACTAGCATACGCTCACCAGGCAAATGGCTCATACGTAAGCTCTGGGCCAATTCGTTAATGTTCAACACCTGTATCCCTTCGACTACGGCCACTTTGTTAAGGTTGTAATCGAGCGTACAAATCAGGGCATTGTGGCGCTTGGCAAGGGTGAGCAAGCGCTCATCAACCCCTTCTTCGGCCTTACTGCCGTCTTGCAAAATTTCTACCTCTACATTATCCATACGCTGGAGTTCTGATACCACATCCAAACCGTTCCGTGCTCGCGAGCGCTTGTCAGCATCGGCATTATCGGCTAAAAATTGCAATTCACCAATGACGCTGCGCGGGATTACCAGCGTACCACCAATAAATCCGGTAGCAGCTAGACTAGTAATGCGACCGTCCATGATTACAGAGGTATCGACCAGAATGGCTCGTGTTTTAGATTTGATAGAAGTTTTAGGGAGCTTTGCCAGTAAATACGTAACCTCGCCCAAAATGAGCAGTGTCACCGCTAGCAGTGCTAGATCTTTTGTTTCCATGATTGTTCCTTTTACCTATTTAAGGTAATCTACGAGAGCAGCGCGAATGTCGCGCACTCCTTTAATAAATGAGTTCTTTTTGCCGCTGCTGGGCGGCGCGATAGCTTGGGTAAAGCCAAGCTTCTTTGCTTCGGCTACGCGACGATCGGCGTGGCTTGCCGAGCGAATCTCGCCACCCAAGCCGACTTCGCCAAATACTACCAGCCCGTCGTCAAGCTTGCGGCCTGCGGCGGCGCTGGCTATCGCCATGGCCACAGCCAAATCAGCAGCCGGATCAGCCAATTTCAGCCCACCTACGACGTTTATATAAATATCTTTATCGGATAAATTCAGTTTGGTGCGCTTTTCGAGCACCGCAATCAGTAGGTTTAGGCGGTTTAGGTCAAATCCGCTTGCCGTTCTTTTAGGATACCCGAAATTAGTTGGATTGACAAGAGCTTGAATTTCTACAAGAATAGGCCTATTGCCTTCGAGCGTCGCAAGCACCACTGAGCCATCAGCATTCTGCCGCTCGGCCAGTAAGGCCGCTGACGGGTTGGTTACCACTTCCAGCCCTTTGTCGCTCATTTCAAATATTGCCGCCTCAGCCGTACTGCCATAGCGATTTTTTATCGCTCGCACCACCTTAAAGCCGCCATATCTATCACCTTCAAACTGCAGCACTACATCTACCAGGTGTTCCAGTACCTTTGGCCCGGCAATCGAACCTTCTTTTGTCACGTGCCCGACTAGTATCACCGCCGCGCCAGATTCCTTGGCGGCACGGATAATGACATTAGACGAATTCGTAATTTGGCTCACTGTGCCTGGCGCACTGGTGATTTCATTCAAGCTAAGTGTCTGAATACTGTCAATGATTACCAGTTTATACTTGCCGCTGCGAATTGTGGCCGTGATGTCATCGGCGCTCGTGCTAGCCACGAATTGCAAATCATCACCCGCTTCAGCACCCAAGCGGCTGGCTCGTAGCTTTACTTGGCTAGCACTCTCTTCGCCGCTAGCATAGAGTACTGGGTAACCTCCCGCGATATGCGCCGCCATCTGTAGCAGCAGCGTACTCTTACCAATCCCGGGCTGACCCGCAAGCAGCATCACGCCAGCCGGCAGTATGCCACCGCCAAGCACTGTGTCCAGGTCAGCTATACCGGTACTCATACGTCGGACTGATTCTTCAGCACTAATACTACGCATACTTTGCGGTGCGAGCACTTTGCCGCTATGTGCAGCCCGAGCTACCGCCGAATTGCCTGCACTGGTAGCAGCTTGCTCTACCAGCGTATTCCATTCACCGCAGTTTTCGCACTTACCCGTCCACTTAGGGTAGCTGGCGCCGCAGTTTTGGCAGATAAATTGTGTCCGTGCTTTTGCCACTACTCTACTCCGCTTGGCGCACTCACGCCATTAATACTTTGGTTCAGCGTATTCACATGCACCGCAATGCCATTTAAGCGCTCTACTAGTGCATTGTACGCAGCTACTCGCGCATTCAGTGCCTGCTGGCGGCTATTCAGCAAGGTAGTGCGCTGCAATAAAGCCGCTCGCGCTACGGTGAACTCGCTCTGCGAGCTAAAACCGCCGGTCGTGCTAGCTCTCGCGTTAAAGCTCTGGATGTCCAGGTTCAGCTGCGCGAGGTCTACATCATAGTTTGCCATCTCTTTCTTAATAGCTGGCCCTTCGGCGTCAATCTCTTTTTGCAGTGCATCTGCCTGCCGACTTAGCTCGCTAAAAACCGCATTATACTTGGCGTTTAGCGCCACAATGCTGGCTCTATTGGTAAAGTAACGATCATAATACCGCTCTAATTCAGGCGATATATCTTGAATAGTCGTGCCAATGATAGAATGGAGTTCGTCCAGCTCTGCCCCAGGCTCAGCTTCAGTGTAATAGTTCATTAGTTGACTAATTTCGGGCTGGTCTTTCACTTTTTGGTACTGCGCTTGCACCATTGCATCGACATCCCGCCGCTCAAAGTAGTTTAGGCGGTGGTACGCCGCATGCAGCATTTCGTGCGCCGCCGTTACCTCTAGTGTGCCGTCTAGTTCTTCGTTCTGAATATTATAAAGGTAAATCCTATCCTTATAATAGCAGCCGAGTATCGCCGCGGTACGCTCGGCGCTCTGACATGAAGCGTTAAACTGTGTTTTATCCTGAATTTCAGGCGCGGTAGCATAAAATATCTGCTGCCCGCGCATAGTGAGGGCAATTCGGCTATTAGCTGCAGCTAGCTGTGGGGTGGGTGTAAACTGTGCGGCACGCACCACATCCATCAGCACACCACCATATAGGTATGTGGCCACACCGATGCCAGCCAGCAGCACTACACTCACCAGCCCACGCAAAAGTCGCGGCTTACGCGGCCGTGGCATGCTTGGCTGATTCGGTACGCTGCTCAAGCGTTATTTCCCCCTTGGTTACTCCTACTTCTAGTATAGCGCCTTTTTCGTATTTTTCGCCTAGTACACCCTCAGCAATGGCATGCTCTAGCTCATCTTCTATGACGCGGCGCAGGGGCCGTGCACCATATTTAGCACTGTATCCCTTGTCTATCAAAGCCTTCTTGGCCGCCGCCGATACATACAAGCCAAGGCCTTTTGGCACAAGCCGCTGGCGCAGTTCGGCAATTTGCAGGTCGAATATCTTACCTACCTCAAGCCGAGTCAGCGCACGGAAGGTAACAATAGCATCAAAACGATTAATCAGCTCCGGCCGCATGAACTTGTCTAACGCTTCACGGGTGGCATTCGCATTGCGCTTGTGCAAATCTTCTAGGGCGCTGTCACTTTGGCGCAGCGAGCGGAACCCTAGCTCGGACTCTTTCATCATTGTATCGGCGCCTAGGTTACTGGTTAAGATAATAATGGTGTTGCGAAAGCTTACTGCGCGACCTTTCGCATCGGTAAGTGTCCCTTCCTCTAGTAGCTGCAGCAAAAGCTGGAACACATCCGGGTGCGCTTTTTCTATTTCATCAAACAGCACTACACTGTACGGCTGGCGACGGATTTTATCAGTCAATTTACCGCCATCTTCATAGCCCACATAGCCAGCAGGCGCACCCACCAGTCGCGAGGTATTGTGCTTTTCAGCAAATTCGCTCATGTCGATTTTTATCAGAGCGTCATTACTGCCAAACACCTCGCGTGCCAATACTTTGGCCAGCTCCGTCTTGCCCACGCCCGTTGGCCCCATAAACACAAAGGAGCCAATGGGGCGCTTGCTACTGGCCACGCCGCTGCGGCTGCGGCGAATTGCTCGAGCCACCTTCGTCACCGCTTCCTTCTGCCCGATCAACTGGCGTGCTAAATGCTTTTCTAGGCCGCGGAGGAGCTTCGCCTCGCTCGATTGCACCTTTTCTACCGGTATATTAGTCATCACTGCGATGGCGTGCGTTATGTCACTATCGGTTAGTTTGATAGCATGCTTGCGCTCGGCCGCTTCTTTTTCGGCCTCAAGCTTTTCGGTAAGCTGGGTAATGCGCTGCTTATAGAGTGCCGCGCGCTCGTAATCTTCGTGCACTACCGCATCTTCCATCTTTTCATTTAGCGCCATTAGCTCTTTTGTCAGCTCGCGTTGGCGGCTGGGGCGATGCCCCTGCTTTACGCGCACCCGCGCCGCGGCTTCATCAAGCACGTCAATCGCTTTATCAGGCATAAATCTGTCACTTACGTACCTATCACTCATAAATACTGCCGATTCTATGACGTCATCACCAATTGCCACGCCATGATGCTTTTCGTAGTAGGTTTTTAGCCCCTTTAGGATTGCTATCGTTTCTTTTACGGTAGGCTCCTTCACTACTATCGGCTGGAAGCGACGCTCCAAGGCCGTATCCTTCTCGATATGTTTGCGGTATTCATCCAGCGTCGTGGCGCCAATCATATGCAGCTCGCCGCGCGCTAACGCTGGTTTTAGTATATTTGCAGCGTCCATACTGCCTTCAGCCGAGCCCGCGCCCACTAGCAGATGCAGCTCATCTATGAAGGCAATGATGTTACCTTGCTTTTTAATTTCGCTGATTACCTTTTTGAGGCGGTCTTCAAACTCACCGCGGTATTTAGTACCAGCAATCATAGCCGCCATATCCAGCATTATCACACGCTTATCCAGCAAGTGGTCGGGCACATCCTCGCGCACGATACGCTGCGCTAGCCCCTCTACGATCGCCGTTTTACCGACGCCGGGCTCGCCAATCAGCACCGGGTTATTTTTGGTACGCCGGCTCAGTATCGTCACCATTCGCTCGCATTCTTTATCGCGGCCAATCATTGGGTCAAGGCCACCTTCTACAGCTTTTGAGGTTAGGTCGATACCGAACGTGGCGAGCGCCCCACCTCGCACGGTGCCGCGCTTTGGCTCGGTTAACACATCGCCATGCTCATGGCGGTTACGGTCGAAATAGCCTTCCAGCTGGTCTAGCACATCTTCTACATCCACGCCCAGCTCGTTGCGCAGTAGTGTCGTCGCGCGGGCATTACCTTGGCGCAAAACACTGTGTAATATATGCTCTGTGCCCAGGTAGTCGTGGTTAAACTCTTTGGCTGTTTCCCAGGCCATACGTAAGGTCAGCAAGGCCGTTTCGCTCAAGCCTACCGCACCGGTGCTTACTACCACCTTAGCTGGCTTAATATCTAGCGCTATCTCGGCCTGTTGCAGGGTAATGCCGACGTCCGCCAGCATCTTGGCGCCAGTGCTTGAGCCTTGAGCAAGCACGCCTAATAGCAAGTGCTCGGTACCTATATAGCTGCTGCCGTTACCACGCGCTATCGCGTCAGCATGCTGCACGCTCATGCGCGCATTAGTGGTCAAGTGTGTAATAAAATCTGCAAAATCATCTGGCATAATAGCCCTCCATTCATGAGTGTATCGCTCATCTTGCCCTAGTATAGCATTCTAAATTAGCACTCGTCAATGCCGAGTGCTAATTTTGCCAACAAACAAAACCCTGGTAATTCAGGGTTTTGTTGTACTATGGCAACACTATTGCTCTGTACTATGTATGGCTCGCTGCGACTGCATAATCTCGCCAGTCCGCTGCACACCCAAATGCGCTAGCCACCAAAAGCCTAGTACTTGCACTACTATCACAATAGCAAAGCCAGCTACTACTAGTCTCTTAATCGATGAGTCTTCAGATTTTTTCATTTCATTCCTTCTTTTATCTAAGTGCTTTACATACTATTTTACACTTGTGCTTGTATAGCGCAAACATATCAGCTACATTAGTATCTGGTCAGTCTCGCCGTTCAGAAGGGAAATACCATGAGACGAAAGTTCATTGCCATTGCGGCCGCGGTCGCATTCGTGGTTGCGTCATTTGTCGCAACACCTACCCAGGCCCACGCAGCCTCCAAGACCGTCACAATCGAAGTTGGCGACTGGTGGTGTAAGCTCAACGGCAAGTACAGGGGGTCTGTTGCAAGCAATCTAATCGATGTTGTGCCAGGACGCAACCCCGCTGCACAGTGGCGTTCCGGCCGTACAACGACTCGCTCGGTGGAATACAACCCGAACGGCTCGGCCGTGCGAATCGCAGGCGAGGTTCACTGCAAGACGTGGTGGGGTGACCCAGGCTACTATGCAACGGTTGTGGCCGGCCGATGGATGGACAGAAACTACACGACCTACTGGGTCGTCTGACCATCAGGGGTGCCGTCTTGGAAGATTTCTTCTGGACGGCACCCCTCATTCATATTTTAGCTCAAACTAAAACCCCGAGTCATCTCGGGGTTTTTAACGTAGCTACCTAGTAATTACTATTCTGCGCTATCGCCTTGCTCTTCGATGGCGTTAAACAGATTATCCTC
>JBLMYW010000055.1:0-28257 GCA_050258515.1 Acidobacteriota bacterium
GGTATTATTGTGGCTATTCTTGCCTACGCAGCAGTCAACTTTGTCATCAACAGCTTTGTACCGGACGGTTCAAGTAGCGGCCTAGGCGGCAGTAGTTCGTACGGTACTTCTACGCGCTAACCCGCTTGTGGTAAACTAACAGTATATGCAACCAAATCAAGAGCAGCCGACAGATTGGCAGCAGCCAGCCCAGTCGCCACCCGCGGCACCATTTCAAGCGCCCGTCGCAGGAGGGTTGGTGCAGCCGGTACCGCAAATTAGCGAAGCACAGCCTATTGCCCCTGCAGAGGCGCCTCAGCCAATTGTCGAAAGCCAGAGTACTCTTGCAGAAGAGCAGCTAATTGATGCCAGTAGCGACCCTGCGGAGTTTGATGACGAGCAAGTGGTAGGCGATGATGCCGCACTGCTGCGCTGGGAGGGCACGGAATATGTGCATAGCAGCCGTAGTGTTAAGTGGTATAGTATCTTTGGTATTGTTACAGTAGTGGCCGTCGTGGCTGCTATTATGGTGCTGAAGTCCATTACTTTTGCCATCCTTATCCCGGTGATGGTGGTAGCGCTACTGGTATACGTTCGTCGCGCGCCAGATGTGCTGCAGTACATCCTTAGTCGCAAAGGCATCCATGTTAACGACAAGTTATTTACCTTCGATCAATTCAAATCATTCGGGGTGGTAAGTTACAATGGTTCGCATTCGGTAGTGTTGGTGCCGCGCAAGCGCTTCCAGATTGGCCAGACACTCTATTTCCCTGAAGAAATCGGCGAACAGTTGGTAGACATGCTGGCCGAGCGGTTGCCTATGAAGGAAGTTGCACCAGATGCAATTGATCGATTACTAGCGAAGTTGCATTTGTAGCTTCTTCGGTGGAGCGAGAAAAGGAAGCGAATGCTTGCATTCGTAGCTAGTATGGGCTTAGGATGACGGGCGATATCGCTCGACTAAAGCCTCCGCTCTTCCGTTCCCTCGCAGAAAAATGCAAGCATTTTTCGTGCTTCAGTCACTTCACCGAACGCACGACTATCGCCAGGCAAGCTGGCGAGTCGTGCATCCAAACCGCAAAATAAACCAAGAAAATAGGACTAGATGAACTAGTCCTATTTTCTTGGTACACTCGGCGCGATTCGAACGCACGACCTTTGGCTCCGCAAGCCAACGCTCTATCCAGCTGAGCTACGAGTGCATACACTAACCACGTAATTTTAGCACAAATTACTACTGTAAGCAAGGTTTTTGCACGATATCCTATACTTGACAAAAATACTAAAATTTGCTAAAATAAAAACATGAGCAATATACCTAACTCGATCGAAGCAACCTTTGCTAACTATAACAATATGCCGTCGGGTGTTGCTGATGTGGCTGGCGACTTGCCTGCAACTCTTAGTGACGGTACCAAGGTTGAAGAGTACGACCCTACCCTAGCCGAAGCGGGCGCACAAAAGCGCGCGCAACAGGTGCATTACGAACGCGCGCACCCAATTGAATCGGGAGTCACGCCCCAAGCAAGGTTTTTTCGCCGATTAGGTGCATTGGCCGGACTGGCTGTGTCTGTACCCGTAGCTATTGAAGCAGCGGGAACGCAAGACGGAGCTACTTTTGCCGCCCTAGGGGCTATCAACCTTGCAGTGGGTATTGGCCAAGAATTTCAATTTTACCTTGAAGCACGCGCAAGAGAAAGGCGTGCCGGCCAATCTGACTCCACCCCAATAGGATTGGGCAACTCAATTACGAGCCAGCTAGAAGCAACACCAAGCATCAGATAAAGGTGATGCGTAATAGTCAGGTATCGCCTGGCTACTTACTTTGGTAGAGAGGGGATATCGGCTAAGGCCTCCTCCGCTTTTCTGCGAAAAGAAAAAGTCCTTACAAACCTAAAAGCCTGTAAGGACTTTTTCTCCTGGCGGAGAGAGGGAGATTCGAACTCCCGGTGGCTTTTACCCCACACCGCTTTTCGAGAGCGGCACCTTCAACCACTCAGACATCTCTCCATGTGATTGCTATCTGATTATAACAAGTTTTTATAGAGATGCTATGACCGTTCAAGTTGTCGTATTGCCTCGATATTATCGGAAATGCGTCCAGCTAATAGTGGGTGGCATGCTACGAAGCTATTGCAGTCAAAAGTATACCTGTCTTGCAGAATCGGTATATTAACCCCGCCAGCCTCTTCGACCAATAGTCCGCCCGGTGCATAGTCGTGCGCTATGCCAGAAGCGTGTAGCTGAAAGCGTGCTGCCACGGCCCCTTCGGCTACTAGTGTTAGACCATGTCCGCCGCCCGACGGAGGGACTTGATATTCAAATCCATCCCCAAGTAGCTGTTTCAGCGGCTCGATAAACTCTTTTTTGCATAAAATAATTTGGGGTAGACCCACTTGGGTGAGGTTTAGTGGGCTGCTGTTTTTGAAAGCTCCCCCACCCTTAATTGCGATAAACTCATTATCTAAACTTGGGTTGTAAATTAGCGAAGATACCACCCGCCTGTCCCGTATATGAGCATACATATTTGTAAAAGTAGGGGTACCCTCGATAAAACTTGAAGTCCCGTCAATAGGGTCTATCAGTACGCAGTCTTCGCTACTAATTGCGCCGTAGCCTGTTTCTTCACCAAGCACGGTAATCCCTGGAAATTGGGAAATGAGCGATTGCCGCAGTGTGTCTTCAATTTCAACATCTAGTGCCGTAACATCAGAACCATCCTGCTTTTTTGAGGCTGCAACAGTACCGGTATTTGATAGCAGCGTTTCGCGATATGACCGAAAAACTTTCTGTGCTAGCCTTAAATCGTTAGGTAGTGTTGTTTCAAACTCCTTAGTGCCGGGTTTCTCAAACTCTGTCATGTAGTTGATTATATCCCAAAAGGTATATAATTTTATTAGCATGGAAGATTCAATTTTTACGAAAATTATCAAAGGCGAGGTACCAAGCCATAAAGTTTACGAGGACGAGAAAACTTTGGCGTTTATGACTATAAGTCCTGTGCGAGAGGGCCACACCCTCGTCATTCCTAAAGTACAGGTAGATCAGTTTATTGATGTGCCAGACGAGGATTACGAGGCAGTGTGGCGTACTGCCAAAAAGGTCGCAGCTCGAATCCGTGAGATCACCGGTAAAGAGCGAGTCGGTATTGTTGTAAAAGGTATTGAGGTGCCGCATTTTCACGTCCATCTTATTCCATTTGATGAGGGTGAAAGTTTGGGGAGCGGTGTAGGTGGCGACATAGCTCCTTCCGAAGAGCTTGCTGCTATAGCCGAGAAACTCCGCTTTAATGATTAAAATCCTCGCTATCGGCCGCAAGCACGAGTCATGGATAACGGATGGCCTAGAACGCTATCAGAAGCGTCTTAAGGCGCCGTGGAACGCAGAATGGGTACTTTTGCCACATAGTGCCCGCGAGGGCCTTGCGGCGCGCCAGGAAGAGTCTAGTGCGATACTTTCACGCCTAAAACCCGACGATTTCGTGATACTGCTCGACGAACGCGGCAAGCTACTCGATTCCCCTGCCCTTTCGCGCCAGATTGAGCAGGTGTTCCCTACGAGCAAAACCCCGGTATGTATTATTGGGGGTGCATACGGAGTGGACGATTCCCTTGCCTCTCGCGCCAATCTTACCTGGTCGCTCTCACCCCTTGTCTTTCCGCACCAGCTGGTGCGCCTCATTCTTGCCGAGCAGCTGTATAGAGCACAGGAAATCGCGGCAGGTCACCCATATCATCACCAGTAGCCTGACACCTACTTGACTTTTTATCACGTTTATGCTAAATTGAATTTAGTAATCAACTAAAACAAAAATCCACCATGAACCTCAAGACCATTGCCAACCACTTTATGACAACGATCAGCCTTATCACCGCGCTAGGGGTGTTTACCCATGACGGCCGCGTAGATAAAGCCGCCACTACCGCACTTTCATCATCGGCGGTAAGGTATGGCAGCCTTGCTGCTCGTCCCCTGCAGGCCCGCATGAGCGATTTTGCCTCTAGCGATGCGCACACCCACCCCGACCACAATGCGGCTAACCGCGCCCTTATGTCGAGCTTTTTCTACCAGTCGCCAAGCATTGCACCGCGTCGCAAGTCGCATCATAAAGATCTAAAGCGCATGCTAGAAAACCCGCCCCGCCATGCGTTTGATAATACGAACTTACCTATTCTTGCTTAATTTAGCTACCTAGTACTTGTAGCTCGGCTTCCAGGCGCTCTACCAGCGCCTGCTTGCTTGCCAGTTGCTCGCGCGATTCTTCTACCAGCTGGGCCGGTGCTTTGGCTACGTAATTTTCGTTGCTTAGGCGTGCCTCTAAAGTAGCAATTTCACCCCGGGTGTCTGCCAAGCGCTTCTCTAGGTTGGTCTGGTGCTCGTATAATGTGTCGGCATCGAGGTCTAGCCAGGCGTCGCGGCCGCTGGCGGCTAGGCGTAGGCCACGGGCTTGGTCGGTATACTCTACGGTCTTGGCTTTGGCCAGCTTGCCTATCAGCTCGGCGTTATCGGCTACCAGCGCGTCGTCCATGTATAAAATACCGTAGCGTTCGTTGCCAGGCAGCTCGCTCATCACGTAGCGGGCCTCTACTACTAACTTCTTTAATCGGCTGAATTCTGCCGCAGCGATATCGCTGTATTCTTTCTCCCCAGGCCAATCCTCGCCGGCTAACAACGTATCGTGCCAGTCAAGCGCTTGCCATATCGTTTCGGTGACGAATGGTGCAAATGGGTGGGCAATTTTAAGGATGGTATCCAGCACGTACGCGCTCATGCTGGTATGATTTTCCACCTTGCTCACCTCTACATACCAGTCGGCGACATCGTCCCATAGGGCGTGGTATACCGTTTCAGCGGCTTCAGCAAAGCGGTAGTCAGCCAGCTGCTCTTCTACGCTCGCGGCTGCTCTGTTTAGCTGGCGAATAATCCAGTGGTCGGCAATCGAGTGTGGCTCTGGCGTAGGGCTTGGGGCGGTGTCGCCTACCGAGGCCATAATAAACCGCGCCACATTCCATAGCTTGTTGCAGAAATTGCGTCCCGCCACCACTTTACCGGTACTAAAGGCTTGGCTCTGAGCGGCGCTACGGCTGGCGATAATACCCATACGGAGGGCGTCGCTCCCGTATTCGGCTACGAATTCCATTGGGTTGACTACATTACCCTTGCTTTTGCTCATTTTTTGGTTATGCTCGTCGTTCACCATACCATGTAGATAAACATCCTTAAACGGTACAGTATTAGTGCGGTAGAGCCCGAGCATTATCATGCGTCCTACCCACTGGTAGAGGATGTCAAAGCCGGTTTCCATTACTGCATTGGGATAGAATTTGGCAAGCTCAGCATCGACATCAAGCGCATCTGTAGTGATGTATGGCCACTGGCCGCTACTAAACCAGGTATCAAATGTGTCCTCTTCCCTGTTGTATGTTGTGCCATTAACAACAATCTGTTTTTCGTCAACTCGTGTATCAAATATCCAGTCGGTCGGGTCATTCTCGTTTTGGAACGCCGGGATAGGTATCCCCCATGGAATCTGACGACTTAGGTTCCAGTCGCGAATGTTTTCATAGTAATTGATCAGCAGTTTGCCTCTGTTTTCTGGGGTAAAGCGGATAGCACCTGACTCTATCGCCTCTATCGCACGCTTAGCGAGCGGCTGCATGCTGATAAACCACTGGTCTTTGATGAGTGGCTCAATCACGCTGCCGCACTTGTAGCAGCGCCCTACGGCATGTTCTATAGTGCTTTCGCTACGGCGGGCCTCGTCGATCTCTAGGGCGGTCAGGACTTTATTGCGCGCTTCCTCTACCGTCAGGCCTTCAAATTGCGGCGGTACGTTTATCATCTTGCCATCAAAATCGATTACCTGGATGCGCTCCAGGTTGTGGCGCTCGCCTATTTCAAAGTCGTTCGGGTCGTGCGCCGGAGTAATTTTTACGGCGCCCGTGCCGTATTCCATGTCCACATACTCGTCAGCGATCACCGGGATTTCTCTGGCCGTAAGAGGTAGCTGTACCTTGCTGCCGATCAAATCTTTATAGCGTGGGTCATTTGGGTTTACAGCGACGGCCGTATCACCCAGCATCGTTTCAGGGCGTGTGGTGGCAACGATAATCTCCCCTACTTTGTCCAGTACGGGGTAGGCAATATTCCATAGTTTACCCTTTTCATTTTTGTGCTCTACTTCTATATCCGAAAAGCCGGTTTGGTGTACAGTACAGTAGTTTACCATGCGTTCCCCGCGGTATACTAAGCCGTCATCCCAGAGCTTTTTAAAGGTGGCGTAAACGGTATCAATCACCTTTTCATCCAGGGTGAATACTAAGTTATCCCAGCTGGCGCCCACGCCGAGTGCTCGTAGCTGCAGTTCCATGTCGCCGCGCTTTTTGTCTACAAAATCCCACACCTGGGCGTATAGCTGTTCGCGGGTAAAGTCAAAGCGGGTTTTCCCTTGTTTCTCTAGCTCACGTTCGTATACTACCCAGGTCTCAAAGCCAGCGTGATCCGCACCGGGCAGTAGCACCGCATCACTACCCTTCATACGGTAAAAGCGCACCAGTATATCCTCTAGGTCAAATGATAGCGCGTGACCAACATGTAGGTTGCCGTTAGCATTTGGTGGTGGCATAACGATCGCATATGGCTCCCCTACCCCTTTAGGATTAAAAACGCCAGATTGTTCCCATAAGGCGTAAATAGTCGGTTCGTAATCGTTTGGAGTGTAGGCTTTTGCGAGGTTCATGCGGCTGTTTGCTCTCTTTTTACAAAGAAATAGTATATTGACTTTTCACGTGAAAAGTTGGCACAAAGGTAACAGACTAGATTTCACATGAAACCTGCCCACATTTTTACCTTTGTTATTTCCACGTGTTTGTGTTCACTACCCATTATACCACAAGCACTCAAGAGAAGGGTAGTATAGTGCTATTGCAGGGGTGTTGCGGGGGTATACGGGGTAGATCGGGATATGCTTGCTGGGTGCGGTATAATAGACAGTATGGTTATCGGCAAGGTGTGTAACGATGAATTTTTATGGGATGAAATTATCCATGATTTGGATGGACATCCATTGCAGCTGTGGGGGTGGGGCGAGCTAAAGGCCGCGCACGGCTGGAGTGCACACCGTATTTTATTTACCGATGAAGCTGACGGGGTAGTCGGGGCAGCCCAAGTACTCACTAAGCTTCTACCGGGGCCGTTCAAGCGGCTGAACTACGTGCCGCGTGGCCCCGTATGGCACGAAGGCAGCGAGGCCGAGGTGCTAGAGGCGCTGGCTAAGTACGTGCGCCAGCATTTGCCAGGTACGGTGCTCACTATCGAGCCCGACGATACCGAAATGCCGGCAGTACATGGCTGGCAGGAATCGCCCAATACCATCCTCATCCCGCGTACGTTGATACTCGACCTAGGCAAAGGTGAACAAAGCCTGCTTGATGCCATGAGCAAGAAAACCCGCCAATATATCCGTAAATCTGGCAGGGAAGGGCTGGTAGTGAAACGCGTAAAGCTCCCCGAAGAAATTGCCAAGTGCCTGAAAATTTACAAGCAAACGGCGAAAAGAGCTGGGTTTGCGCTCCATGATGACCTATACTACCAGGATTTACACACGCTAATGGGCGATTCTTCGGTCATATTTGCCGCGTACGATGATGGTAAGCCAGTGGCATTCTTATGGCTGACAATCAGTAAAAAGACGGCGTTTGAACTGTACGGCGGCATGAACGACAGGGGGCAGGAACTCAGGGCCAACTATATGCTTAAATGGCACGCCATTACTAAATGCAAAGAGTGGGGGATTGACCGCTACGATATGAACGGCCTCTTAAACGACGGCGTAAGTACTTTTAAGCAAGGGTTTGCAAGCCACGAAGATATGCTCGTTGGTACCTATGATTTTCCACTTTCACCTCTGTATTCTGTATGGGCAAAAGGCTTACCAAGCGTGAAAAAACTCGTGCAAAAAATAAAATCGTTGCGAAAATAACAACGTAAAAAGTATATTTCGTACGGCTAGATAATCAGAATTGACATAATATATCATTATGATATAATTACTATAGCCTGATGCGAAAGTCGTATCATGAGCAACGAAAGGTGAGGTGCGTCGTGGTTGCTACACGTTCCACCCTCAATTGTCCCGTGCCGAACTGTCCGTTCTGCTACGCAAATGGCAGGCTGGCGGTATTGGCTCACTACCCAGTCGAACGTCCCGTGGAGGAGGCGACCGCCTACCTGGTCCTTGCCAAGGATGCACCCAATGTCGATGACTACCTGGTGATTCCGGCGGAGCACGTGGAATCGGAGGGCGACCTGCCCGACGATTTTACGGCCGCTTGTAAGTACCTTCGTCTCCATATCCCCTGGATGGAAGAGGCGACGGCAGATCCGCGCAATCCCAAAGCGGCCGGTTATCACACCGGTACTAACTATGGGGTGAGCGCCGGCCAGACGCTCGTTCATGTGCACCAGTGGTACTCGCGAGTACCGGCAGGGCACTACGTCGCGGGGATTGCGACTCACACCCACCAGGAGGTTGTGTGCCGGAATGTAACTGGACAAGGGAGGCAGGAGTTCCTGCAAGATCCGCGGTACTCCCTGTACCACATGCTCGTGACGAACCCGTAACACAGGCGCTGGCCCCCTCGGTTTTCCGTGCGGGGCCTATGTCTTTGTTATGGACTTTTTATTTTTACCGCCCCGTCGCGATGGACAATGATCTTACCTTTTTTATCAAACCCGATAATTGTTGAGGGTGGGCGGACGCCTAAATCGCCACTATTTACATAAAAATCAACTGAATCACCAAAGTACGCCATTGCTTGTTTTATATTCGTTGCGGTGGGGGCGCCGGGGTGGTTTGCACTCGTTGTCATTAGCGGCCCGGTGAGAGTGAGTAGCGTTAAGAGCTCGGCAGAGTCTGGAATTCTAAGGGGCAGGGAAGAGCGGTCTGTTTTTAAATAGTTTGGAACATCACTAGCATCTATAACGACACTCAAACTGGCTGGCCAGTAGTGGTTCGCTGCAGCGAGAGGCTGATACGGGAACCCAAGTTCCTTGAACTGTCCTATACTAGCGCCGATTGTTGTACCGGGCTGACTTGGGCGCTCCTTTACCTTATACATGCGCTGAACGGCATCGCGCTTGCTGGCTTTCGCCACCAGGCCGTACACAGTATCGGTAGGAATAACACCGATGGCGCCCGCTTTTAGCATCTTAATAAGCCGAGGGCTAGTAATACTGGTAAATACCTTAGTCATTTGTACCCCAGGCGGTTTTTGTCATAGACAGGCTCGGCACCACTTCTACTGAGTATGGGTCAGAGGGCTGCTTCTTTTGCGCGTAGAAGTAGCCAAGAGTGGCGATCATGGCGGCATTGTCGGTACAGAGCTGCATAGGGGCGTACTCGATTGCAGTAGGAAGTCGACTAGCTAATTGTTGGCGCAGATCCTGATTGGCCGCTACGCCACCCGCAATCACAACGGATTTTGGCTGAAAGTCCTCAAACGCCTGTACAGCTTTGTCTACCAACGTTTCGTTTGCGATTCGCTGGAAGCTCGCGGCAAAATCATTGCGCTGGACGTCGTTTAAGAGCCCTGGGAGCTCGTGCGAGGGAAAAGTAAAGTCTTTGCCCACTTCGGCTTGAACGGCCCGTAGAACGGCTGTTTTAAGCCCAGAAAAGCTAAAGTCGTATGGATTCTTGAGCTTTGCCTTTGGCAACATGTGTTTATTTGCATCACCTTCAAGGGCAGCTTTGGCAATTGACGGCCCGCCAGGGTAGGGGAGGCCAAGGATTTTCGCGACTTTATCGTAGGCTTCGCCTACGGCATCGTCTTGGGTCTGGCCCAGTAGTTCGTAGTCGCCGTGATCGCGGAATAATACCAGTTGCGAGTGTCCGCCAGATACGATCAAGGCCAACATAGGGAAGTCAGGCTGCTTAGACGGCAGGACGAGATCAGTGGCATCGGCTTGCTTGGTAACAAAGTTCGCATACACATGCGCTTCTACATGGTGAATAGGGTGGAGCGGCTTGTTGTGGATGATCGCAAGCGTACGTGCAGCCAGGCTACCTACGAGCAGCGAGCCGATAAGCCCCGGTGCATACGTGACGGCGATGGCGTCGATATCGTCCCAGGTGCAGTCGGCCTTCATAAGCGCTTCATCTATCACGGGGTTAATCGCTTCTATATGGCTGCGCGCCGCGATTTCTGGCACCACACCGCCATAGTGCGCGTGGATATCGATTTGTGACACCACGACATTCGAGAGCAAACGAAACCCATCCTCCACCACAGCGGCAGCGGTCTCATCGCAACTACTTTCAATTCCAAGTATCTTCACCAGGGTAATTATACCACATTAACAGGGTAAGTACAGGGTCTACTCTACGGCTAACTAAATAGTTTTTATCATCTCAGGGTGTCGCACACCGGCCCAGTCAACACTATTACCGGTTATGTCGTAGCCTAGTGAACGATAGAAGGGCAGTGCGTAAGGTGTGGAATTCAAACGGATTAGTTCTCCAGATGACTCCTTAGCAAATAGTTCCATTAGTAGCATAATTGATCGCCCAATTCCTTTTCTTTGATACTCAGGGCTTGTAACCATGCGCCGAACGACAAACTCAGTATCGGTCACACGATCTAGCCTTGCGGCAGAAACAACTTGCTTGCTATCGATGGCTACAAAGTTGCTATTTTTAGGATTATTATCGTTCTCGCTTGGGACGGATATTTCAGGAGCACCGACTGGCATGTCGAGCAATTCGTAGCGTAGGCGCAAGACTTGTTTAAATTGCTCATTATCAGTAGCAATACGGTCAAACTCAATCATGAAGATAGTATAGCACTATATGGTGTTAGAATAGGGATATGAAAGATCGCTTGGTGAAAGGTGTTCGCAAAGTTTTGCCGAAAGGTGCCGTACGGAGCCTGGAAGAGACGTACCGCAAGGTGCGCGTGCGTGCGGTAGCGGCGCGTTATGGCCATCCGGCACGCAATCTTAAGGTAATTGCTGAGATACAGGGTTGAACCCTATAGGTGTCAATTAATTATCACCTGTGTCATACTGTAGTTATGCCTAGTAAAAATGTAGTTAAGCAGTACGATGTGCCCGCGTATTACCATGTATACAATCGCGGGGCGTGGCAGCAGCCCATCTTTCGGGATGATCGTGACCGGCAAAAGTTCATCAGTTTGCTGGCACGGCACTTGGATAGTACTAATACCGATAGACGGAGCGATGGACTGGAGTACGACAAGTATGCCGTAGAGCTCGTTGCCTATTGCCTGATGGGGAATCACTTTCATCTGCTGCTATATCAGGAAGATGACGTGGTGGCTATCACACAGCTGATGCGCTCGGTAAGCACGGCGTACACGATGTATTTTAACCGTCGCCACAAGCAATCGGGCCATTTGTTTCAAGGAATATTTAAGGCGGTGCGCATAGATGATGACGATTACCTGCTGCACATTACACGCTATATTCACATGAATCCGCAGCAGCACCTAGACTACGAGTGGTCAAGTGTGGGTGCTTATCTAGGCGGATATACGCCCAACTGGCTACATCCCGAGAGGGTAAATGATATGAACGCTGATGAGTATCGCGATTTTCTCGACTCATACCAAGACCGTCGTGACGAACTGGCCAATATCAAAGAAGAGTTAGGACTGTAACACCTATAGGTGTTAGTTTTAATCAAATGGCGGTGCTTATGGTTGCAGACTCAGGGCGTATGAAGGTAGAATAGAGACAATTTAATAGGAGAGGTAGCAACGTGGCGCACAGATACGATTACGGGCCGGATAAGTTGTCGCAGTACGAAGACCCGGAGCTGCAAAAAGGACTCGCCAAGCTTGATCGCATGAGGCGGCAACGCGCGCGTATTGCCCAAAAGGCCGCGCACTACATTGTGGAGAGGTGTGGCGGCGAGACAACCGACCTGCAGCTCTACTATGCTGCCATGTTTGGCAAAGGGGTTGACGAGGGCATTGCAGAGAATGACCCAAACCTGCTAGGGCCGCTTTATGTCGCTCGTACCATGTCCAACACTCAGGAAGGGCAGCCTATGGAGGTAAAACACTCGAAGCGGCTGACCGATGTGGGTGTAGTGGGTAGTTTTTCTGCTGAGGAGTTTGACCCGATTCGGTTTAGGGTGCGCCGTGATGACATGGGAAACGGCATATTTGCGTGGCGTGGCAGCATGGGGGTTGCGATGCGAAGGGTACTATCCGAAGGTGCGGGCGACGACCGTGCCTACTCGCTTGCTAACGATGTGTCGGAGCTGGCGGTATACGAAGCCACGAGGTGGGGTATGATCGATAGTTTAGATGTCGAAACTGGGGCTGCAAGCACCGTAGAAGTAGGGCGTGCGGTGACTTCAAATGGCCTAGTCCAGGCCGGCAAGCTGCATTGGCTATGGCAGCACCTTGCTCCTACCGAGCGCATGGAAATTCCCTATGAAGCGTTACGTAGGCGAGTATCGATACGCGAGGTACGGCAAGAGTTTGCGAGCGAACAAGGCATTAGCGAGGCTGAGGCGGCAGCTCAGTCGCTATCGCCGCCCACGGCAAACTTTTTTACGCAAATGCGGCCGTATGTGACTGATGAAATGGCGCTGCCTATCGATACAAAAGCACTTTTTCAACGCTGGCACGACCCTTACGATGCGCAGTCTCGCTTGGGTGGGCTTGAGCTACGAGAACTCGTCGAGCTAGATGAAAACGACCAGCCTGTTGTATCTGAGCTTGGTCGTGAGGCGCTGCGTTACCTCTGATGTGTTTTGCTATGCTCCTGGTGGCGTATGCGCTAGTGTGCGTGATAAAATAAAGGTATGAAGAACCAAGTGGTAAAGGTTGTGCGCAAAGTATTGCCGAGAGGCGCCGTACGGGGCCTGGAAGAGGCGTACCGCAAAGTGCGCGTGCGTACAGTGGCGGCGCGGTATGGGCACCCGGCACGCAATCTTAAGGTAATTGCTGTCACTGGCACAAATGGCAAAACAACCACAGTAAATTACATCAATGAGATATTAAAAGAAGCCGGCAAAACCACCGCTATGTTTAGTACCGCCACCATAGAGGTGGCGGGCAAGGCCAAGCGCAACGACCTTAATGTGACGGTTGGTTCGACCGTTCGCATGCAACAGTTCTTTTTACAGGCGAAAAAGGCTCACGTGGATTACGTGGTAATGGAATTCCCCAGCCATGCCATCCACCAGCATAAACTGCATGGCGTGCCGGTAGAGATGGCCATCATGACCAATCTTACCCAAGATCACCTGGATTACCATGGCACCATGGAGGCATATGCCGAGGTGAAGGGGAGGCTATTTGCTGGCGAGCCGAAGTATATTGTGCTCAACCGCGACGACGAATGGTTTGATTACTTTGATAAATTCCCCGCGAGCAGCCAAAAGATTACCTACGGTAAGCACAAAGAGGCCGAAGCGCACATCGACAGTGTAAAGCTATACCGCAAGGGGACGGAAGCCAAGGTGACGATAGACCACCAGACCAAACTAGATCTTGCCACTAATTTGCCGGGCGAGTTTAACGCCTATAACATGACAGCCGCGGTAGCTGCCGCATATTTACTGGGGATTGACCTAAATGATATCGTAGAGGGCGTGGCGAACTTAGAGGCCGTGCCGGGGCGCTTTGAGCGCGTGGCGGACGGTTTGCCATATGATGTGATTGTGGATTATGCCCATACGCCAGATGGGCTGGAAAAACTGCTTGAGGCGGCAAAAGAAATCACCAAAAACCGCGTACTACTCGTATTTGGCGCCTGCGGTGACCGCGATAAGGGCAAACGGCCAATCATGGGTGAGATTGCCGCGAAGCGAGCCGACAGGATATTCCTAACCGATGAAGAAAGCTACAACGAAGATCCTGACACGATCCGACGTATGATTTACGATGGTATTGAAAAAGTAAAAGGCGGCGCCATGAAAACCACCGAAATCGCCGACCGCCGCGAAGCGATCGATAAAGCGCTAAGTGTCGCTAAAAAGGGCGATACCGTGCTGATTACCGGCATGGGACACGAGGTATACCGCATTGTCGAGGGCAACAAAATCCCTTGGAACGATAGTGATGTGGTACGCGAATTGCTCGGGTAAATCGTAGCCCTATCTATACTTACGGGCCGATAGCTTATGCTATACTTGTAGTGTCTACGCCTAGAGCAGAGCTTGATAGAGCTTTGAATTATTTCCGTACACAAATGGGCAGCCATTGCGTGAGTAAGGAAGTAATTCTTTGCTCTAGGTGTAGACAGCCAAATAGTAATGGCTGTCCTTTTTTATGGGCGGCAAAAGGAGATTTTATGAAAGACAATAACAAATCAGGGCTTGCTACTGCAGGAATGATACTTGGTATCATCGCGATTGTGGGATCATGGATTCCATTTCTAAACATCGGCTCGATTATTATGGGTGTTTTGGCATTCGTCTTTGGCATTATCCCACTGGTTAAAAAGAAAAGTATCGGCAAAGCTGTGGCTGGCACTGTGCTTGGCGCCCTTAGCGTTATTATCTCTATAGCAATGCTTGTTTCGGCCAGCAAGGCAATCGATGAGGCCTTGAAGCCGACCACAACGTCGCCCTCAAGCTCCACCGAATCAAGCGAAGCTAAATCGGCTGCATTTGACGGTGAAGCTGCCTATGATAAAATTGCCAACGGCATGACCAAGCAAGAAGTGCGCGATATTGCCGGTGTTGACCCGCAAAACTGTACGGCAAGTGAGACCGCGGGTATCGGTAAAATGGAAACCTGTAGTTACGGTAACGTAGTAAAAGACAACGTAGTGCTTTCTGTTAGCTTTACCGACGGTGTGGTGACTAGCAAGCTGAAAACGGGCAATAAGTAGACGTTACAAGGTGCTGGTATTAAATAATCCCGCTCTTTGAAAGCGGGATTATTTAGTAAGCGGGCTGGGCTTACAGCTGGGTTTGCTCAGGGGTTGCAGGTTCGGCGAGTGCTTCAGTAGGAGTTTCTACTGGCGCCGCCGTCTCTCCAGAGGGGATATTAAGTGCTGCAAAGATTTCCTCAGACTGCATGGCTGGCACATTGGGTACCTCAGCCACTTCTGAAGCAGCCGGTACAGCAAAGGTGTCATTAGCCTCTGCGTCTGGTGCTGTGTTTGCAGCATCAATCGCGGCTACTGTCTCGGCTACTGTAGGTGCTTTAGGGGTAGCTGGTGTGCTAGGAACATCCATGCTGCCAGTCGCTGCTGCCTCATCAGCAATTCGGGCTGCAAATGCTTCTACGCTTGCAGCGCCCAGATCGTGGGCAACTTCAGGTGCCGGGGTCGTCTGTTCAACCTCTGGAACTACGGTAGGGGTCACTTCTGTAGTGACTACAGGTGCTGCCTCCTGAGTTTCTGGTACTGTCTGCTCTGGTGTTTCGGGTTTTTTACCAAATTCATGGCCAAAGATTTTCATTGTGGTGGATCTTTCTTTTTGTGTTTGATAATTATTACTTTACATACTAGCAAAAAACTTATGTTTTGTCAAGCCTACCCCTTATAAAAGGGAAAATCCCGGCAGGGGTGAGCGGTCCTAAAACCACTGCTGGCGCTTCAGGCGATAGCTCAGGCTAATAGCGAGGCGCTGGCCGATTTTCTGCCATAGTTTGTACTTGGTGGGATTAACGATCAGGTCGTAGGCGCCAATGTAGTCGGTAATATGTTTATTGAAGCTGGTTTTGAACCGGCCGATGCCGTAGAACGGACTATCGGGGTTATTTGCATCGCTAGAATGCGGCGCTCCGCAGAGGTCGTAGCTTTCTACGCCGCATGCTTTCATCCATTTGATGATTTCCCATTGCAAGCGGTGGCTAGCGCCGTAGGCCGTCTTGGCGCGGACGCTGGCACCGTCTTTGTACAAGCCTTTTTTGCCCAGGTACATGCAGTAGGCAGCGGCAACGACCTCGCCGTTCAGGTAGGCAAAGAACAGGCTGCCTTTGTCATCTTCGGCGAAGTTTTGCCAGAATTTTTTGTAGTATTCTAGCTCGCGCACCGAGCTTTCAAACCGCCCGGCGGCAGTTTCGGTAAGCAGATCAAACATAATTTTCATATTTTCTTCCGTCAACTCTACGGGGGTGGCAGTCACGCCGTCGCGTTCGGCGCGGTGGATGGCGTGGCGGCCTTTTTGATTGAACGCGGCCATGATGTCATCCAGGCTAGGGGAGAGGTCGATGATAACCGTCGATACATTCGGCTGTACGGCGCGGGTAAGGACCAGGCCGGCCTTCACCAGCTGTGCCTTCGTTTCGTCTTGCTCTCGTATCTCCGGCTCGATTTTTACGGCAAATACGCCTTGCTTCGCGGCAAACTCTTTTAATTCGGGCAGAAGCGGCAGCAAGGCATTAACATCGGTGACGCCCGGGCCTTTTGGTAGGTACCAAAACTTGCCGTGCAGCAGCACGGGCTTTTCGAGTACCGTTACCGCCAGTGAATCAATAAAAAGATAGCGCGGCGTCCAGCCATTGGCACGCTTGGTTTCGGCCAGTTTGGCCGACTGGAACACATTGCCTCCATCGGGATTTTGGATAATTAGATTATCCCATTTGGCAATTTCGTCATCGGTAGCTAGTCGCGTAGTCATTACTCATATTGTATCATCAGAACGCACTACTATGAGACGTTGTCAAGAATTGCTTCAAGCGCGGCACGCGAGTGTCGATCTATCATGTCGAGAGTAACGGCACCGTGCCATACTACCCCTTCGCGTGCACCTCGCGTCGAGGGATCTAACACGTAATCATTGAATGGCTTGTCGAGGGCAAAAACAATACCGGGTAATGTATCTGGTGTACGTATATCCGTAATTGCCCTTAAATGCTCGCGCATATATAACGGAAACTGTATTTCGTTAAATCCTTCCCCGTGAGCAATAGATCGGGCGGTTCTGTCCGCATATACATAGGCTTCAGGTCCATCTGCAAAATGCATATGCGGCTGATTAAGATCGCGAGCCGTGTTAAGCATGCCATGCTCAAGTAGGTTGTAGACAGCTGCACCCAGACTCGCGCCGCGAAAGTAGGCATACTTCTTGCGTTCAGGCGGCGGAACTAAATCAATTACCGCGCTGCCAATGGCAGACAAGTCGTGTACATTATTTGGAATATGCTCTAGGCTAGTAATCCGCTTAGGGCTAGGGCGGGCTGGCGTGCTGTCAAAGGGTGAGGCGTAACGCTTCATACCTTTACATTAGCATAAGCAGTAATATTTGTCAATAAATACCACCCTTTGCGGGGTGGTATAAAAAAGCGAAAAAGTCTAACCTAGGCGGCTTGCTGGCCTGAAAGGAAATCAATTTCCTTGATAATGTCCAGGAGAGCTTGGGCGCGACGGGTTTCGTCGGTGATTTCGCGGGCGGCTTCGTGCGCTGGTGCGATGAGCGACTTATCGTCGGTGGAGCGGATGAGCAGCAGGTAGGTATCGAACTTTTCTTCTGGTGGAAGCGTTAGTTTGTCTACAAGTGGGCGCAGCTCGCTAATGGCTTGCGATTTAACACTGTCGAGTTCGCCACCCACAGGGATGGCCGTAGGGGAAACGGGCGCTGGAACCACGGGGTTCGCTGGAGCGGTGTAGTCAGGGACTGCTGGTGTATCGGTGGCAACCACATCATCGGCTACCGGTGCTACTACCGGCGGCTCGCCTGGTGCTACCGGCGGGGTGACCTCGCTTACGGCCGGTACACCGCTGGCGGCTTCGTCGCCTTCGGCGTTTACGCCAGCAAGAACCTTCGCCAGTTCCTGGTCATCGCTAATTGGCTGTGTTGATTGCGGTTGAATATCCATGCCCACCCCTAGAAAATTTAGTACTTATGCTTACTTAATTAATACTGTATCATGGTTATAGAATACTGTGCAATAGTAAAGGTGGGAATACGTGTTAGATGATGCAAACGTACTAAAGCAGCGCGACCATAAGGGGGCGCTTTCGGTAGCGGCAGGTGAATGGCAGCAGGCAACCTATGAAGTGGCCGTGGTTGCCGGCGCGCATGATGGGCGTGCCATAGAAAAGGTAGTATTAGCGGGCATGGGCGGCTCGGCGCTCGCGGCGCTATTGGTGCGTGCGTGGCTGAGCGATGTATTGCCGGTGCCGTTCGAAATCGTGCGGGAGTACCATCTACCTGCGTATGTTGATCAGAACACGCTGGTAATCGCTAGTAGCTGTTCAGGCAATACTGAAGAAACGCTCAGTTGCCTAGATGACGCAGTTGCAGCCGGTGCGCAGCTTGCCGTGCTGGCATCGGGTGGGAAATTGCTGGAGCGTGCCGGGGCTGGTGATATCGCGCATATCGTGCTGCCTGATCGTTCGCAGATAGAGCCGCGCATGACTACTGTAGCCCAAATGCGCGCACTTACTCGTTTGTTGGCGCATTTTGGCATCATCGGCGACGAATACTGCCAGGAGATCGCGGCAGCGAGCGATTGGCTGCGCCAGGAGAGCGCACTATGGGAGAGTAGTGTCCCTACCGATCATAATTATGCCAAGCAGCTGGCGCTGCAATCCGTCGGTAAGACCCCAGTATTTTATGGCGGGAGCTTGATGGCACCGGTGGCGTACAAATGGAAGATTAGCTGGAACGAAAATGCTAAAAATGTGGCCTTTTGCAATACACTGCCTGAATTTAATCACAATGAATTTTTGGGCTGGACCAGCCACCCGGTAGAAAAGCCGTTTGCGGTGTTTGACCTGGTAAGCGAGCTGGAGCACCCCAGGGTACAAAAGCGTTTTGCGCTGAGCGATAAACTGCTGAGTGGCCTCCGGCCAAAATCTACCGTGGTGCCGGTTGCAGGTGATACGGTGGTAAAACAAATGCTATGGGGTTGCATACTGGCAGATTTTGCGAGTATTTACACGGCAATCTTGAACAATGTTGACCCTACGCAGGTAGATTTGATAGAGAAGTTCAAAAAAGAACTCAACTAGTAGCTCGCGTAAGCACCAAGTCGTTGACTTGGCTTTAGGGGGAGGAGTTGGCAACACGAATTAATTTCGGGTTTCCAGCGGAGGGGCGTGCCCCTCCTGGCTGTTAATGGTACTGGCGGAGTGATTCGATGGTATTCTTACGCGCGGCTTTGATGGCGGGGTAAATGCCAAAGAGTACGCCCACCACGACAGCCATTACCAGTGCGGCAACGGCAGTTTGCCAGGTGATGGCTGGGGTGAAGTAAAGGAATATACTAACCCCGAACGCGATAGTGATGCCAAGGAGGTAGCCAAGTAGACCGCCGAGCAGGCTCATAATTAATGATTCGATAACAAACTGCGATAGGATGGTGCCATGGCTAGCGCCAACAGCTTTGCGAATGCCAATTTCGCGGGTGCGCTCGGCGACACCTACCAGCATAATATTCATGATGCCGATGCCGCCGACAAAGAGCGAAATGGCGGCGATAGCGGTCATGACATCAGTGATAGCGGTAAATAACTTGTTGGTCGGCTGGGCAATATCGCTGCCGGTGGCTACGATGAAATCTTTTTCGCCAAGGTGGGCGGCAAGCAGCGTGTCGTGTACACTGCTAGCAACTGTAGAGACATTTGCCGAGCGCTTGATGAGTACGTCAATTTGCTGGATTTGCGCACGGCCTTGGTGGAATAATTGCCCGCGCTCAAAACTGACCACAACCGCTTGATTGAGATTGATGTTATTAAAGTTAATCGGGTTATCTTGACGCTTGATGACACCTACTACGGTAAACTCAACACCGCGCATGGTGAATGTTTGCCCAATGGGCCGGTCGGTGTTAAATAGCTCATTGGATAGATCTTCGCCAATGACGGCCGTGTTATCGTCGGTGATTTCGTCTAGAAATTGTCCGGATTTCATACTAAAATCGGCAACTTTATCAAAATCTGGCGTTGTGGCAAGTACAACGTTATTGCTAATGGTATTTTGATCGGTTTTTACGGTGCCGTCAATCGTCATCAGTGGTACGGCGGCCTGCACACCCGGCACTTTAGCTACCGCGGCAACATCGGCTTCGGTAAGGGTGCTGGTACTGAAAGTTTGCTGGGCTACAGGGCTCAAAAGGGCATTGGGGTCGCGTGTTTGCTGCCCGGGGCGAATGACTGCCAGGTGGCCGTCAATATCACCCACTTGCTTGCCGATCATTTGCTGCACGCCGCCGCTAATGGCTAAAATACACGTAATACTGGCAATGCCGATAGCAATGCCTAGTACCGTTAACAGCGTACGGGCGCGGTTGCGGCGTAGTGCCTGGTAGGCGTTTGCAATGTGATCGGTAAGCATGAATGCCATTTACACGCTCTCCTTTTTGCGGCTGCGGGACTTTTTGGCGGGTGCTGGCTTTTTCCCGCGCTTGGCTGCGGGACTGGCGGCAGCCAGTTTTTCAGCCTCTTTTTGGCGGCGGTTCAGCGGGATTTTAACGACACTATCGGCGTCCTTGGTATCCACCTTAATTTTGGTATCGCTGGCGATTTTACCATCCAGCATATTAATCACACGGCTGGCGTAACTGGTGAGGTTGGGGTTGTGGGTCACCATAATAATAGTGTTACCTTTTTTGTGCAGCTCCGACAATTCTTCCATAATCACGTGGCTGGAACGGCTATCTAGGTTGCCGGTGGGCTCGTCGGCCAAGATGATGCTGGGTTCATTTACAAGAGCACGGGCAATGGCCACGCGCTGCATCTGGCCGCCAGAGAGCTGCCAGGGCATGTAGTATTCGCGTTCGCTTAGGTGGAATGTTTTTAGTACTTCGCTGGCGCGCATCAGGCGCTTTGTTCGGCCGACACCTTTGTAGGTAAGGGGCAGTGCAACGTTTTCGAGCACGGTCATGCGGGTAATCAGGTTGAAGCTTTGGAATACGATACCGATTTGGTTGGAGCGCACGCGGGCTTGCTGCTTAGCACTGAGGCGCTTGACTGATTTGCCGTCGAGCAAGTAGTCGCCGTCGTTGGCGCGGTCGAGTAGGCCAATCACGTTCAGTAAGGTTGTTTTACCGCAGCCTGAGGGGCCCATAATAGCGATAAACTCGCCCTTTTCTATCTTTAGCGTGACTTCGTCGAGCGCGTTATAAGTAGCGTCGCCAAAGCCGTATTGCTTGGTGAGTTTAGTAAGCTGGATAACTGGTGTTGATTTGGTTGCTTTTGGCACTGTAGTGTATTATGGTGCACCACGCTCAGTAAATCAACAGATATGGAATGTATAAAATACAACCTTTTGTATATAAGCACAAGGGGTATGAAAGAAGGGTGGCGGACTAGCGTCCGCCACCCTGGGGTGGGCTACCGGCTGAAGATGTCGAGGCCGACGTTGTCCTCGTCGGACAAGCCCTTGCGGCCGCGCAGCAGATAGGCCAGCGGCATGCTGACCGTGCCGAACGGCAGTACACCGATAGTGGCAATCACACAGGCGACAAGGCCGACAGCCGTGATGGCAAAGCCACCTGCCGCGATGCCCTCCCACGTGGCGAGGCGCGTCAGGTCGGCGTACGGGAATAGGTTGAACACTGTTTTTCCTCTCGTTGGTATACCCAAATTATTATTTTAGCAAATAATGCTAAAAAAGTCAAATTGCGGTAAACTGTGGAGGGTACGGAGAGGTGCAGGAGTGGTTTAACTGGCACGCCTGGAACGCGTGTAGGGGAGCAATCCCCTCCGGGGTTCGAATCCCCGCCTCTCCGCCATGAAATTATCTATGATGCGACGTATCGGGAAGTTAGAAATAATTGCCTTTGCCACCGGGTTTAGCCTGATGGCCTATGAGCTCGTGGCGGCGCGTATATTAGCGCCGAGCATCGGCAGCTCTACCTATGTGTGGACGAGTGTGATAGGAGTAATCATTGCGGCACTGAGTGTGGGGTATTGGGTGGGTGGGGCAATTGCCGACCGACGCAGAGCCGCCAGCGACGTGGTATGGCTACTGCTACTATCGGCCGCCATGGTGGTGTTGACGCTAGTGAGCTACCAAACGGTACTCGAGTGGGTGGTGACTGCCAGCGGCGACCCGCGCGTGCAGGCGGTGATAGCTGCAGTAGCGTTGTTTGCCCCGGCCAGCTTTTTACTAGGGGCGGCGAGCCCATACTTGGCAAAATTGAATATCACGACGGTGCAAACATCGGGCGCACGGGTGGCCAGCCTGTCGGCGCTGAATTCGGTAGGTGGTATTGTGGGGACGTTTGTGACGGGCTTCGTGCTGTTTGGCTACATTGGTGCGCGCGAAACCCTCTATATAGTAGTGGCGCTACTGCTAGCCAGTAGCTGGCTATTGGTGTGGCGGTACCGGTGGATGCAGCGCGCCATACTGTGTGGCGTGCTACTCCTAGCGGCGATACTGCCTGGGGGCCGAACGGCAGGAGTGGTAGATATTGATACCCCGAGCGCTCACTACCAGGTGGTGTCGTATCAATCACCGCTTGGCGTGGCAGTGGCACTAACCACTGGGCCAACGGGCACGCAATCGGCCGTGTACGCTGCTGGGGGTGACAGCTTGGTATTTTGGTACACGCAGGAGCTTGCCCGGCTACTATTACACCAGCAACCGCAGCGAATACTGATGCTAGGCGGCGGGGCATTTACATTGCCGCAGTATGTGGCCGAGCGCCTGCCTGATAGCCAGATAGATGTGGTAGAAATTGACCCTGGCCTAGAGTGGATATCAGAACAGTACTTTCACTATACGCACCCGCAGAATGTGCGCTTGGTGTTCGACGATGCGCGGACGTATGTTAACCGAGCGACGCAGCAGTATGATGCAATTGTGGTAGATGTGTATGGAGATTCGTCGGTGCCATTTAGTCTGATGACGCGTGAATTTGCCAGCAAGCTGGCGGCGCGTACGGCTGCTGGCGGTGTGGTGTATGCCAATATTGTCGCGGGGACGGCTGGGCCATGTAGGGAGATGTTTGCGGCGATAGATACTGCCTACCGCACGCAATTTAGCCAGGCGGCATATCGCAATGCCAGTGGCGGCGAAGAACAGTGGGCTAACCATATCGTTGCGTATGCACGTAGCACGCTACAGTTGCCGGGCTTAGCCAAACTGCCAGCGATGGGCGGCCCGCTGTATACCGATAACTACGCGCCGGCTGAGCGCTTGCACTTTGCCTGCCGCCAGAGTGTGCCAGCACTCGACGCATAAATCCTGTATACTGGGTGTATGACAAAACCCATCGTAAGCGTGAAAAACTTTAGCCTGACGATCGGCGATAAAAAGATCGTAGAGAAATTAGATTTTGAGGTGATGCCGGGCGAGGTATTCGCCTTTTTAGGATCAAACGGTAGCGGTAAAACGAGTACCATTCGCAGCCTGCTCGGCATATATGATGCCACTGGCGGCGAGTTGCTGATAGATGGTAAGAAACTAACGCCGGAAACTGCCCAGATAGTGGGTTATCTGCCGGAAGAGCGCGGACTATACACGCGCGCCAAGGTACTGGACGCTATGATGTATTTTGGCGAGCTAAAGGGCATGACCCGCGATGCCGCGCGTACCTTTGCGCTGGAGTTTTTGGCCAGCGTAGATTTAGCGGATAAAGCCAATGTAAAGATCAAAAAGCTATCTGGCGGCCAGCAGCAAAAGGTGCAGCTGGGCGTGGCGATTATGGGCGACCCGAAGCTGCTGATACTCGACGAGCCGACCAAAGGCCTCGACCCGGTAAATCGCAAGCTGCTACTAGACATTGTGGATGACTTGCAGCAACAGGGCGTGGCGGTGATATATATCACTCACCTGATGGAAGAGGTGGAGCGCCTGGCCGACCGCTTACTTATCCTAAAAGACGGTAAAGCGCGCGCCTACGGTACGGTGGATACAGTAAAGAAGGAGTTTAAGAGTAAATCTATTGAGGATATATTCGTGCAGATTTACAAGGAAAAGAGTACGGAGGTGGCACATGGCTAAATTATCATCAGTGGTACGCCACGAGTACCTAACCATTGTGAAACAGCCGAGTTTTTGGATTGCCATGATTGCTATCCCGGTACTGATAGCCGCCGTCATAGCCTTGAGCATCGCTGGCAACAAAGCCAGTGCCGACCGCGTGGAAGAGGTGGCGAAAGATCTGAAAAACGTCGTGATAGTCGATGAGAGCGGCCTAGTGAACCAGCAAGTAGTGGCGGGCGCTGGGCTGAACATGCGCTCTGCGAGCGAAGTGAGTGCTCTGCGCGAACAAGTACGCACGGGCAAAACAGAGGCGCTGGTAGTGTACCCGACTGGCCTCCAAAAGGAGCGCACCTACCAGATATATCTTAGCAGTACCGACCTGACCAAAATGGGCGGTGTGTCTACCTTGGCGGATAACCTGCTAAAAACCAGCCTATTTATCCCGCTTGGCTCTGCCGAGATCATCGCCCTGGCACAAAATGGCGCGAGTAGCCAGATTATCACCTATAAGGATGGTTCTGAGACGGCTGGCTTTAACGAATACGTCGCGCCGGGGATATTTGTGTTGCTGTTTTACATCATCTTTGCCTTTAGCGTCAGCTACATGCTGACAAGCGTGAGCGAAGAGAAGGAAAACCGCAGCATGGAAATGGTGCTGACCTATGTGAAGCCACGCACGCTTATCGTCGGGAAGCTACTTGGTGTCAGCCTGGTAACACTGACGCAAATTGCCTTCTTTGCGGTGATGGCGGCGATAGGGTTTATCATTTTGCAACAAACCTCGGGCGGGATGGCGCTGCCTATGGGCATCGAACCGAGCCGTATTGTGCTCGACTTTTGGCCGATATTCTTTGGCCTTGCCTTCTTGGTAGTTGGGTTCTTAATGTTTGCGGGCTATATGACCGCTACGGCCGCCGCTGCGCCAAGCAGCAAAGAGGCAAATAACTTTTCGGCAGTATTCTTTATCGGTGCGTTTATTCCGTTTTACTTTATTATGCTTTTGGTGACCAACCCCGACAGCCCAATCGTGAAGTTCCTGACGTTCTTTCCGCTGACGTCGCCAGTAGTAGCCCTGATACGTAATACAGTGGGCAATATGAGCCTCGCAGAATCATGGCTGGCGCTTGGAGCGATGACGCTGTTTATGGTACTGAGTGTATGGATTGCGGTAAAGGCGTTCCGCCTGGGCGCGCTCGAATTCTCTCAGGCAATTAGCCTGCGCAAATTGTTTAAGCGTAGCTAACTGGCCTAGCCTAGCGCGTAGTAAAAAATACCTGAGAAGCCCTAAGGTGTTATGGCTGGCATTGTTAAAAAAACACCCGAAAAACACTTGAAATCGCTATATATAGCGTTTACTATTATAAATAGACACTATATGTATAGTAGTTAAAAAAATAGACACCACTGCAAGATTGTCGTAAAACTAGTCCACCGCTAGTACGGTAACTTTCTTGCGTGCCCTAGGGAGGGTTGTGTCACGGGCAAGGTACTAACTAAAAATAAAAGGAATAGGGGAACTATGAGCGAAATTAATGTGGTAAAACGCGACGGCACCCGCGAACCATTTGACGCCAATAAAATCAACTTGGCACTGGTAGCGGCAAGCGAAGGCCTGCCAGACCAAATCAGTAAGGTGGTAGAAGTGGCAAGTCAGCTACAGCTAACACTCTTTGATGGCATTAGTAGCCAGCAATTGGACGAAGCGGTGATACATACCGCCCTGCAAAACGTCAAAGATGACCCAGACTATGATAAAATCGCGGCACGCCTGCTACTAAAAACGATCTACAAGCGTGTACTGGGTGACTACGCGACGCCTGCCGAGCTAAAGAAGCTGCACCAGCAGCGGTTCCCTGCGTATTTGAAGGAAGCAGTGGCTGATGGGCTACTCGACCCACGTATGGCAGATGGCAAAGTGTTTGACCTGAAAAAACTGGCCGCAGCCCTAGAGCCGGCAAAGGACGACTTGTCAAAATATCTAGGGGTTATTACTAATAAAAACCGTTATGCGCTACGCAAGGGGAGTGGTGAGCCGATCGAAGTACCGCAGTTTACGCACATGCGTATTGCAATGGGGCTTAGCTATAATGCCAAGAATCCCACCGAATGCGCCCTGGACTTTTACCAACACATGAGCAGCCTCGACTATGTACCAGGCGGCTCGACCCGTGTGAACGCTGGCGGTGCACACCCGCAGCTTTCTAACTGCTTCCTGATGAACATCGATGACGATATGGAATCGATTGCTAAGGGTGTGCGCGACACGATGTGGATTGCCAAAGGTACCGGTGGCATCGGTATTGGCTTTACTAAACTGCGCGCTAGCGGCAGCCCGGTCAAGACCACCAATACCGAGAGTACAGGCCCAATCCCGTTCATGAAGATGATAGATACAGCGCTATTTGCCGTGAGCCGTAAAGGCAAAAAAGCCGGGGCAGCCGCCATGTATATGGAAAACTGGCACCTAAATTTCCCGCAATTCCTTGATCTTAAGCAAAACTCCGGTGACCCATACCTCCGCACCCGATTCGCCAATACAGCCGTGTTTATCAGTGATGAATTTATGAAGCGGGTTGAGAAAGACGAGGACTGGTATCTGTTTGACCCAGCCGAAGTGATGGATCTGACCGAACTCTACGGGGCAGACTTCAGCAAACGCTACAAAGAGTATGTAAAGTTGGCCGAAGCCGGCAAGCTGCGCAAGTTCGATAAAATCTCTGCCCGCCAGCAGTTCCGCGCTATTCTGATCCAATTGCAAGCAACAAGCCACCCATGGCTCACCTGGAAGGACACCATCAATACCCGTGCGCTTAACAACAACACGGGGGTGATCCACCTGTCTAACTTGTGTACGGAAATAACCCTGCCACAGGATAAAGACAATATAGCCGTCTGTAACCTCGTCAGTATTAATCTTTCGGCGCATTTGAAAGATGATAACACCTGGGACTGGGATCGCCTGGCAAGCAGTAGCCGCAGTGCGATCCGCCAGCTGGACAACCTAGTAGACATTACCAGCCTATCGGTACCCGAGGCGATGCATGCTAATAGCCAGACACGCGCGCTGGGCCTTGGCTTAATGGGCTTTACTGATGTGCTTGAAAAGTTGCGCTATAGTTACGATTCAGACGATGCCTTTGAGTTAATTGACCAACTAACAGAGTTTATTAGCTACCATGCCATTGATGAATCAGCGGAACTCGCGAAATCGCTCGGTAGCTACCCAGCGTTTAAGGGGAGTGGTTGGAGTAAAGGTATTTTGCCGATTGATACTATCGACGACTTAGCAACCGACCGTAAAGTCAAAGTCGCCATTAGCCGTAAAGCACGCCTTGATTGGGAAACGTTGCGCGCCAAAGTGAAAAAAGGTATGCGTAATGCCACCTTGATGGCGATTGCGCCAACCGCAAACATCGGACATATTGCCGGTACGACGCCAGGTCTTGATCCACAATTTAGCCAAATTTTTAGTCGTAGTACATTGAACGGCAAGTTTATCGAGGTTAATGCCAATTTAGTAAACGAGCTAAAGAGTCTTGACCTATGGGAGTCGCTCAAGGAAGAAATATTTGCCAACCAGGGTGACATTCAAAATATCGAGGGTATTCCAGAGCACGTAAAGGCGGTATACAAAACGAGCTTCCAGCTGAGTCCTTACGCGTTCATTGAGGTTGCCGCCCGAGCGCAAAAGTGGGTTGACCAAGCAATTAGCCGCAATATGTACCTAGAAACGCGCGATATCGACGAATACGTCAAAATTTACACTGAAGCCTGGAAGCGCGGCCTGAAAACGACATACTATCTGCACGTTAAGCCGCGGCATCAGAGTGAGCAGACAACCGTATCGGTAGAAAAAATTGCTGAAACGAAAATTAAGAAGCAAGGTGGCGTTCGCGGGTTCGGCTTTGCAAAAGCAGCTCAGAAAAGCTAATAAGGAGGAAAATTTATGTCAGACTATACACATCCACAAGGCGGTATTTTAGGATCGGGGCTCCGCGACGGACTAAGCCTGTACCCAGTGCGCTACCAGTGGGCATACGACTTATATAACCAGGCCGTTGCCAATACCTGGTTCCCGAATGAAGTGCAGCTGGTGCAAGATTTGCAAGATTTTGATAAGCTGACGGACGATGAAAAGCATGCGCTTAAAACCGTAATCAGCTACCTTAACCCAAATGAGCTGTTGATTAATAAATCACTGGCATTTGGTATTTACCCCTATGTCAATGCCGCCGAAGCCCAGCTATACCTTTCAAAGCAAATGTGGGAAGAAGCAAATCACTTTATGACCTTTGAGTATATTATTGAGACCTTTCCGTTTGATCGCGAGGAGATTTATGCAGCTGGATTTGGCAAAAAATCACTTGCCGACAAAGCGGCATTCCAAAACAAGCACCTCGAAGTCATGCTTGATC
>JBLMYW010000056.1:0-6561 GCA_050258515.1 Acidobacteriota bacterium
GGCGACCTATACTTATTTAAAACACCCCTGACCCCAGGCTGGCATGATGAAGATGGCAAGCCAATGATGAGTAACAGCGACCTACGAGAGCGCCTACTTGCCGAATGTCCTTTTGAGGATAAGCAGTTGGCACATCAGGTAGATTCCATGAGCGACTCCGACATGCATGCATTCTTACGTGATTATTTGCTGCCACTCCGTCCAGCAAGTACAATCAAAAACAGTTACTACCAAAAGCGCAAGCAGTAGGTATTGCATTTATAAACATTTTGTGTTATAATGAAAAGATAATGGCATCGCTAGAAATACCACACACTAGCCAAGAGCCGACTACTCCCGTAGACGACGATTCATTTGCTGCGGCCATACACCATGCCGTCGACTTGCTAGAATCACCGATCGTTCGCCCGGATGCCAAAACCTTCGAACTTGCCCAGGTACCTTTTGGACCCTTCTAAGACGGAGTGCTGTCTACTAAGATGACACTTAGCGATCATGTTCTTAGCGGCGAGCTAGGCTTTCGTTCCGGAAGGAGCGATGGCAAAGGTGATTTTTATGTCTTTAAGACACCCCTTACTTTGGGGTGGCACGATGAGCACGGAATGCCGGCAGTGAGCAATGCCGGCCTACGAAAACGCCTCATCGACGAGTGGCCTTTTGAAAACAGACCGCTCGGTCTCACGCCGGACGCCATTACCGATTCGGGTTTACACACATTTTTAAGCGACCATCTGCTGCCTCTTTCACAAGGAAGCACCGTCGAGCAAAGCTATCGTCACGACCAAATGGAGCTAGAGATAGATAGGCTACGGTACGATAGCACAACGGCCATAACAACGACCACGGCACCCACGGGCGAAAGAAAAGTTCAGTTGACTGCCGCATTAGCCCCATCTCGAGACGGCAGCAGCGATCCCCTGCGCTGCCGTGCCACCGTTACTCCAGGGCAGTCGGTAGAGCTTAGAGTCTTTGAGCATAACACAAGTCTGAATGGCCTACGCGAAATTGCTATTACTGGCAGCAATAAGCCCCATGTGTTGGGCGCGATGATACTTATGCTCGACAGGCTAACCGCCGAAAAATACCCGTTTTAGCGCAATACCGCTTTGATACGGCGAATACCGGCAGAGCTGGCTTCTTCCTTGGTGATTTTGAACGTCTTGCCACCTTCGGCAAGCTGCCCGGTATGATCGACATGTGGGCCGCAGGAGTGAACCTTATATAGCAAGCCTCGTACGCTTGGTGCTATGATTCTACTCCTTAACAGACTAGCGGCCGAAAAGTATCCATTATAGCCTCACGGCGCTTATTCTTCCATCTAGAACAGAATAGAATAGAGAGAGTACAGCGCCATAAGCGAACAGATGACGCAAACAATGATGGGGAACTTACGTGATGAAGGTGCGACCGATGGATCGCGAAGGTGGATAAGGGCAAAAACTAGGGCTACGGTATTTAGTACTAGGCTTGGGAGGGTAGCTATAAGCATTGCGACTGCATTTAATTGCATGTCGCCCTCTGGCCGACCCGTGAGTGTGGCTGCAATAGGCATAGCGATAAGAAACAAGACGGGAATCGATATAAATGCAACGAAGCCCATTACAGCAAATCGTACGACTCGTTTGCGACTAGATAATTGTGGCAATGACTGTGTGTTCATATTTATAAGTATTGCTCAATCGTAGATAAAAAGCAAGGAGCTATAAAGCGTTTTTTTATTTTTTGTTGTTTTGTAAATTACACCAAAACGGCCTTGATACGGCGGATGCCGGCGGAGGACGCCTCTTCTTTGGTGATTTTGAACGCTTTGCCGCCTTCGGCAAGTTGCCCGGTGTGATCAACGTGTGGGCCACCGCAGATTTCGAGGCTGGCGATGCGGTCACCCTCGCCCATTTGGTAGACTTTTACTTCGCTGTCGTAGCGCTCACCGAACGGCCCGATTGCCCCCATATCAAGCGCTTCCTGGGTTGGGTACATTTTGTAGCTAACAGGCAAATCTTCGGCAATCCAGCCGTTCACCAGCGCTTCGGCCCGGGCAATATCTTCCGCTGGCATTTTACCATCGTGATTAAAGTCAAAGCGTAGGCGCTCGGTGGTAATATTGCTGCCATGCTGGCGTAGCTCTGGGCCGTAGATCTCGCGCAGGGCAGATTGTAGCAGGTGGGTTGCCGTATGGTACTTCAGGTGAATAGCATCGTGACCTTCTAGACCCCCCTTGAATGTACCTTTAGCGGCAGTTTGACTACGCTGACGCTGTTCCTGCATAGCACTATCAAATTCTTCGCGCCAATCATCAGACAATCTGATACCTTGTTTAAAAGCTTCCTCGGTAGATAATTCAAGAGGAAAACCATGCGTATCATACAATGTAAATAAATCGCGACCCGACATTCCGGCCAAACCCACCCCGACAAAACTAACACCAGCAGGCACCTTTGCCCTTTTAGCGTTATTCGCATACTTTTCAAATTCCTTTAGGCCTTTACGTAACGTCTGGCGGAAGGCCTTTTCTTCTTTTACCAGCACTGCAATGATACTCTCGCGGTTCTCCTTAACCTCTGGGAAATCCGCTTCGTACATATCAGCAATCACCGGCACGACTTCTTGTAGGAAATTCTGCTCGATACCAAGGTCAAAGCTATAGCGAATCGCACGGCGCAGTAGGCGGCGCATCACGTAGCCTTGCTCTTTATTGCTCGGCACGCAGCCATCAACTGCCAAGAAGGTGGCGGCACGTAGATGGTCGGCAATCACCCGCATGCTTTCGGTGTGACTTTCGTAGCTTTTACCGCTAAGCTTCTGTAGTTTTTCAACCACTGGCCACATCAGGCTGATTTTGAATACATCGGGGTCATTATTTGCAGCCGCCGCGATACGCTCGAGTCCTGAACCGTGGTCGATATTCGGCTTCTCTAGTGGCTCAAACTTTCCTTCTGCCACCTTTTTGTATGCCATGAACACGTTGTTGCCAATTTCCATGAAGCGGCCGCAGTCGCAGTTCGGGTGGCAGTGCTCACCGAATTCGGGGTTGTGCGGAATATCAAACAAGTAGAACATTTCGCTATCCGGCCCACACGGGTCGCCAACTGGCGTGTTGGCCTCGTTGCCGTTGCGGCTCCACCAGTTTTTACTGCCATCATAGAAAAAGATACGCTCACCCTCTTTAATACCGCGCGCATAGCCGTCTTCTTCGCTACCAATGTCAGCTTGGTCGTTTGAAAGTCCCTTATCCGCAAATAATTTTGCCCACAGCTCGGCTGCTTCGGTATCTTTTGCAATGCCGAATGCTTCGTTGCCGGCGTAGCAGGTGATATATAGTTTTGACGGATCAAGACCCACAACTTCAGTCAAAAACTCAAACATCCATGGCACTTGCTCGGCCTTAAAGTAATCGCCAAAACTCCAGTTGCCAAGCATTTCAAAAAACGTGGTATGACGATTATCACCGATATCATCGATATCTTGCGCACGAAGGCACGTTTGGCTATCGGCTACACGCAAACCCTTCGGGTGCGGTTCGCCTAACAAATAAGGGATAATCGGCTGCATACCGCTGCCAGTAAACAGCGTAGTGGGATCACCCTGCAGCACCAGCGGTGCACGTGAGATGATTTCGTGGCCGCGTTCGCGGTAAAATTGCAGATAGGCATGACGGATATCTTGTGCGTTCATATCTATAAATTATACCATATCCATTGACACTTGGCAGTAAAAGCTGTACAATTTGCCTTACTTTATGCGTAAATTAGATACCGATCCAAAAGACCCCTTTGCCGTGCTAGACCAACTTGCGGCCGAACGTGAAGCACTGCTTGCCCGCATCAACGGCCCTATTGGCCGCCTTGCCGCACGGGCTGCTGCGGTGATTGGCCAAGGGCCGCTTGCCCTCAATACCTGGATGACCAACTACACTCGCAAAAAAGCCGCTACTAAGTAGCAGCTAGCTGACTATCCCGCTACCCACGCATTCATCTGCGCGATACAACACTGCCGATTGGCCAGGCGTAATGGCTCTCTGCGCTTCAGCTAACTGCAGCGTAGTACCTTCTACTCTCGCCGGCACCAGCGCGCCGCGGTGCCGCAGGCGCACCATATAGTCGCCATCGTTCATCTCGCTAATTGCGTGCATCGATTGCAGCTCTATATCCCTGCGCCACATTTCGCCGTCGTTTAAATTAGTGCTTACGTACACTTCGTTTTTATCCATATCTTTACCCACTACATAGTAGGGCAGGCCGCCGCCGATATCGAGGCCGTGGCGCTGTCCTAATGTGTAAAAAATGGCTCCGTCGTGGCGCCCCAATACCTTACCAGTCGCCCTATCAATAATTGCCCCAGGATGCGTGGTGACGTACTGACTGAGAAATTCGCGCATACCCACACTGCCCACAAAACATACGCCCATTGATTCTTTTTTGCTGGCTGTCCATAAACCGCGCGCTTTTGCCATGTCACGTACTTCCGGCTTAGTATAATCGCCTAGCGGAAATAGTGTTTTAGTGAGCGCTTCGCTGGTGACGCGACACAAAAAATAGGTCTGGTCTTTATTTTCGTCGACGGCGCGTAGCAATTTGCCATCTTTTGTGCGCGCATAGTGCCCGGTTGCAATCATATCGGCACCATCGGCGAGTGCGGCGTCTAAGAATAGTTTAAACTTCACCTCTTGATTGCACATAATATCTGGGTTGGGTGTACGGCCTAGGCTATACTCTTCAATCATGTAGTCCACGACGTTTTGTTTGTATTCTTTTTCAAAATCAAACACTTTAAAATCAATCCCCAGCTGTACCGCTACGCGCTTAGCATCGGCAAGATCTTCCGCCCATGGGCATTTCATGCCGGGTAAATCTTGGCTCCAGTTTTTCATATAGACGCCGGTCACCTTATAGCCTTGCTCGACTAAAAGTGCTGCAGTGACGCTAGAATCTACCCCACCGCTCATGCCTACATAAATATGGGTCATGTGCGCTCGACTCCACCCACTGATAAAATAAACGATTGTACTACTTCGGGTATGGCAAGCGACCAGCCGGTGGGAGTAAGCCACCATAGCGGCCCCCACTGCTTGTCTTCCGGCACAGGGTGACCACGCAACTCAACACTGCCGGATTTACGTTCGAATTCTAGTAGTGCGCGGCGCTCATGGTAGGCACTTGTCACCACAATGGCAGAGGTAATATTTTTATCTTTAAAAATGTTCGATGTTTCCAGCGCGTTTTCAACCGTTGTTTCGCTGGCCTCTTCAATAATAATGCGGTTAGGGTCAATACCCGCATCAACGGCCTGTGACGCCATTACTTTGGCGTTGCTTGGCCCGGACTTATCAGCTGCTGCACCCGAAAAAATAAGGACATTACCCCACCCGTTTTTGTAAAGCTTTATGGCTTCCTCGGCACGCGCCGAAGTATCACCGCCGCTTACGGCAACAATGGCATCTGCGGCCCCACAGCCTGTTTTGCCTGACGGCGTATCACCGCATTTTTTCAGGTGATCCACACCTAAATAGCTACTAATGCCCCATACCAGCAGGAAAAAAACGGTTAGCGCGACGGCGATACTTTTTACTGCTTTCATTTGCCCACTCGTTCCATTTCAGCACTGATGACTCTTACTAGTATAGCAGCTGCTGCCTGGATATTCTCATTCGTGGACAATCTGCCAAGAGTGATGCGTAGGCTGCCGTCGGCGACTTCGGGCGCCATACCGATGGCAGTCAGCACGTGACTGCGGCTACCCTTATTGGCAGCGCACGCGCTACCGGTTGCCACGAGTACGCCCTGCGTTTCTAGCGCAAATAACAGCCGCTCGGCATCAAGCCCCGGGAACGAAATATGCAGGTGGCCGGCCAAGCGTTTTTTGCCCGCTCCCGATACAACCGCATTCGGGAAGCGCGCAATAAGCTCGCGCTGCAAATAATCACGCAGCACTATAAGCCGTTTTGCTTCGCCATTGGTGTGCTCTACCGCCAGCTGAATAGCTTTCGCAAACCCAATTACACCCGCCACGTTTTCAGTACCACTCCGTATACCCTTTTCTTGACCACCGCCATGCACCAGCGGTGTTAGGCGGACAAAGCGATCCGTCCATAGCGCCGCAACTTGCTTCGGGCCATACAATTTACCGGCGTTAATCGTCAGGGCATCAACGCCTAAGCGCGAAACATGCACATCTATTTGGCCTAAGCCCTGGGAGGCATCGCTATGGAAGTAAATCGGCCTAGGGTCGCCCGCTTCGGCGCGTCGCGCGCGTTCGGCACGTACCACTTCGGCGATATCGCGCAGCGGCTGAATAGTGCCGAGCTCATTATTAGCAAGCTGAATGCTTACGAGCTCTGTTGTAGGAGTGATCGCCTTCTTTACGCTTTCGGCACTCACCATGCCTTTTTCGTTTGGCGCTACAAGCGCGTGCTCATGAAGCTTTGCCGCCTCTAACACCGCATGGTGCTCGATGCTGCTGGTAACTACGTGGCCTTTACAGGCGGCAAATATAAGATTAATCGATTCGGTAGCACCGGCAGTAATCGTCATATCATTGCCTTTGCCGCCGATTGCCTGGGCGAGT
>JBLMYW010000057.1:0-11969 GCA_050258515.1 Acidobacteriota bacterium
CGCTAGATTTGGATGATCCGCACAACCTTGAACATGCTCGAGACGGAACCCAGTACCTTCGCAAGTTTACGACGATTGAACCACTCGCTAACTATAAAGTTGCCATCAAAGGTGACGCACCGATGATTGTCGTTACCGAGACTGGCGACGGCCTACCAATAGAAGTAGTGTCTGACGGTTTTTCCCCTGTGGTGCATGTTAGCGATATCGCCTTACGTCCGCGCGATACCACTGTAGCTGAGCTAGCAGGAGTGCAGGAACTAACACCGTATGTTATTGCTACTGCACTACTACCGGGAGGGATGAACCAAGGGTTGCAAATACCCTGCAGTTCCATTGAGAGTATCTACAGCTTGCGCTACGCTTCTGCGCCATAGCGTTTACGCTTGCACAACAGCCCGTCACCAGAGTTTAATATAGAGATATGACAGCCGAAACCTCACCCGAACACCATCAGCCCGATCCTCTAGAAGCATTACGGGCAAGTGCAATCGACCCGGCACTTGCCGACGTACTCGATAATGCCAACGAAGTACAAGACGGACTGCGCAGGCGGCCTGAGCTTAACTGGAAAATTGTTAATGATGCCCTAAAACCAGTGAATGACCTTTGGGCCAGCACCGACTACCCGGGCACAATCGGGCGTTTTACGGGTAAGGTGCGCGAATGCTTTGAAGGGGCGAGCGACAATCCATCAATCTCCAGGTTGTTAAAGGAGCTTCCGCACGGTGAGGATGAGCGCGGTAAATACTGGATGGTGGATGACCTAGAACTGGTGTGTGCATACTTTACGGTAGCTACGGATGAGGAAAACGCTCTGGATGAAACGGGGCGCGTCGGCTTATCAATGATAGCACCAGATGACTACGACGAGGACATCGATATTGATGAGGGTGAATTGTTAATGTACGCTGATGAAATTGAGCGTGCGAGCTTCGCGCGGCCAACAGCCGTTACCATTGAGCGGCAGCTTGCATACCACTTCCCGGATTTACATAAAAGACTTATGAAAGAGCTGCCTGACGCGACGAATCTAAGCCCGCGAGCTATCGTACGATTTATCCAGGAATTTTATGTGCCGGCCGACGAGTCGCTGTATCATGACTATCCTATTGCCGACAGATTAGGAGCGTATATCTTTACTAGGCTTGAATTTGATGATGAATTATATGAAGTATCAGTAAAAGGCCCGCTATATAGTATTGATGAAAATGAGAAAGAAGTAGACACTCTGGCCAGCAAATATCATCACTATAGTCTGCGCGGAATTATATGCGGCATCCAGATGAGGCACGATGACGAATCATTTGACGAGGCAGTATACCGCCCACACCTGCTGCTAGCCGTGCCGGAGCCTACTAAGGGTGGCGGGTATTATGCCTGTATCGTACCGCCCGAGACGTTAGTTAATTTGCGAAGTCAGCGCAGTGGGCGTACGCAATTCGGTAAAATAGCACTGCTGTCGTTTGAGCATGCATCCGACATTACAGAATACTTTGCCGAGCCCATGATGTCGGATGATATGGCGGCCGAAGCCGCACCTGAAAAACAAATCGATCCCGTGAAGCTACACAATGCTTTCATCGCGCTAACAAGGGGACTCGACCAAGAGCTGCCTCAGTTGCTGTCATACGATCAGCACCACGGCCGTCATGTGATATCGGTACGCCGAGACATGTCACGCGTGGCAAACGACTTTGCCGATCATGTAGTAGCGCACGGCGAAGCACACCCCGATACTCCACTCACGCAGCAAGATTACGCGAGCATCGAGAAGAAAATGCTTCGCACCTATGAACGTATGCAAGAAATTATGGTTGGTGACACACTAGCCACAAAGGGCGAGGTATTAGCTCTTGGCGAAGACGAGCACGGCAACGCCCAGGCGATTGCACTGCATGCCGAATTTAGCTTACAGGGAAGGTTTCGGGGCTTTCGGCTGGCCAGCCACCCAGAATTAACGCTACGTGCAGACGCCAATTTTGCCGAGGCAGTAGAGGTAAGCGAAGTAAGTATATGTGCAATCGTCACCGACGGCAAAGTAGTTAATAGTGATGGAGATGACCAAGAGTGGGATTCGATGCCATCGGAGCTGTTGCTACCAATCACGCTGAACAATACTGATCGGTTTGTAAAATTAGAGGCTAATCAGGAATGATCGAGCGTACACCCGACGACGAGCGACGATTTGCCGATATAGTGAGCAGTTTCGGCTATTTTAGCCGAGAACGAGGCGACCCGCTGATTGATGATATATTTAGCGAAATCTTAAACGCTGAAACCACGCTAAACACGCAAACAGAAGCCCTTGATGCTGACAACATGCGAGAGGTGACTGAATTATTAAATTCCTTGTTTGTCAATAGAGGGCTGGCAAACACTGACATGTTACTCGCCGGACGTTTGCGGCCATCCGCTACCTTATTACAACCAAACGGACAGTTGCGTGCAGATGTGTCGACGGCAATCCATGATCTTGGGCCGCTGCTTCACGACCAAGCCGGTGCGTATTTTGCTGTTAGTAACGAGACACTCCGATATAATCGCCTGAGCCTGGAAACATCGGCCGCTACTGACCCATTGGGTAACACGACTACTCGTTATGCAGTACTGATGCATTTTGCTCCTGACGACTCACCCTCCAGCCAGCTCTATGCATATCCAGAAGATCTCGATACCTGCGCACCCGAAGTAGCTTCGGATGAAAAAATCGAGCGTATACTGCGTACCGAGTACCCAGAAATTGCGGGACAAATAGATGCGCAATTGCCTGCTGGCTGTGGTAACGATCGCAAAATTATGCGTGCACTCGCCGACTTTCGCTTAGCGCTTGATTGGAATCAATACCCCAACTTAAAGGTGCTGGAAAAGAGCGAGCTGCATGACTATCTATCTCGCTATATCACAGCGCGCGTGCAGTTTGACACGAGCATGTACGGCTTAAAGGTGCGCAATCATTACCTCAGTATCAACGCCGAAGGCAATATAATAACCGTACCATTGCCTGAACCGATCATAGTGTACGCGGGTATTGATATGGTACAGCTGATTGATGCAGAGCCGATGGCCGGGGTGCCGACGTACGGCGCGCTCATTACGGCACGCGCACCCAGTAATCAGCGCGGTGGCGGCAGCTACGTGCTTCATATTCCAGCAGGGAACATACCGGGCATAAGGGCACTACGTAATGAAGCGTTGGCTGCAGGCGAGGAAATGCCCGAAACCCTCCCTGACATTAGCGCCAACACACTAGAACCACTACCAGATGCCAAGCTGCCAGCGATTGATTATGCGGCCAGGATATACGCCCGCGAATACGAACTGATTCGGCTGGAAAAATGGTGGCAGGATTTGCTCGCAAATGTTCAGGACATCGTGACGAAATCATATACATCTGAGCGCAAAGCTAAAAAAGCCGCCGAAGAAGTCCAAGCCATCGTACACGCAGCCGGCCGTGATTATCCATCTGATTTTTCGACGGTCATCGAGGCATACGGCGAAGGAGTAATTGGCGTATCACCAGAGATTATCGAAGACGAAAGCGGCTACGATCCTGATGAAGATACCACTACAGTAGTATTTAAGAATGTCAAGCCTACATCAAATACTATCGCCACTCCGCGCCGTGGTATTTACACACGATCTGGCACCACTGTCCTGCGTGAAACTGAAGATGAACCAGCCCTCCATAAAGTAGAAAGTTACCTAGCATTTAGCGATATTGATGCCCACCGCACACCACTAGGCATACTGCCTGTAGATACTTTTATTAGATTTTATGCGCTCCACCCACAGCACCAGTTTGCCGTTAAACTAGATGCTGCAGCATCGCATATTACTATTCCAGAACTAGAGCATCTGCGCGATTGTCGGCAGGCAATTGAAACGATAGAACACGAGTATCCAGCCTTACCAGAGCTACCGGCACACCTAACAGAGCTGCAATATCAAGTGGCCAGTGCCGACCCTACCACCTACACCGATATTAGCGACGTAAATATCTTGCGTAGTATGGGCAAAAGCGTTGCCGGCAATAAAGCCGCGTGTGCTGATGTGATGACGGCGCTGACGGCCATTCTAAAAGGGGCATCCGTGCAAGTGAGCGGGCCGATATACCGACTGAATGGTGAGCTTGAAGATACCCAAACTATCCATGGAGTAATTGAAGGCGCGGTATCGATCGTTGGCGAAACCGATACGGACGAACCGCTACTCGTAGTGGCTTCCTCGCGAACCGAGCGCTGGTATGTGCCATTGTCGGCTATTGAGCAGTGCAAGTTTTAGGCCTCTAGAGCCATCTTTTCAAATGGCAAGACATCTGATATAATGACTACAAAGTGCTATTTTCTATGGCTCCAAATAATTAACTAATCAGGAACAACACTACAGCTATGGCAGCAACAACCAACGTCCCACTCAAGGACTTCCGCAATATCGGTATCATTGCCCACATTGACGCCGGTAAAACAACCACTACCGAAGGTATTTTGTACCGCACCGGTATCAATCATAAGATCGGCGAGGTTCGTGGCGACGGCGATGGTGCTACTACCGACTGGATGGCACAAGAAAAAGAGCGTGGTATTACCATTACTTCCGCTGCCGTTACCTGCTTCTGGAAGGGTCACAAGATCAACATCATCGACACCCCAGGGCACATCGACTTTACTGCCGAGGTAGAGCGCTCACTTCGCGTGCTTGACGGCGCCGTTACCATCTTCGACGGCAAGATGGGCGTTGAAGCGCAGTCGGAAACTGTATGGCGCCAGGCCAACAAGTATGGCGTGCCACGCATCTGTTTCATCAACAAGATCAACCAGACCGGTGGCGACTTCTACAAATCTCTTGAATCAATCCATACCCGCCTTTCTAAGAATGCACTGCCAGTGCACCTGCCAATTGGATTCGAAAAGGACATCAACGGTCTTGTTGATCTTGTAGAGATGAAAGCCTATACCTACGGTGACTACACCGACAAAGCACTTGTCGAGGGTGAGATTCCCGCAGACATGCTTGAAAAGGCTACCAACGCTCGCGCCCTTCTTATCGAAGCAGCCGTTGAAGCCGAAGATGAGCTGATGGAGAAGTTCTTTGAAGGTGGTGTTGCTGCTATCTCAACCGAGGAACTGAAGCGCGGACTCCGCAAGCGTGTACTTGCCGGCGACTTCTACCTCGTATCGGGTGGCGATGGCCGCGGCGTGATCGTTGAGAAGCTGCTTGATATCATGACCGACTACTTGCCGAGCCCGCTCGACGTAGATGCTATTTGGGGCAAAAACCCTAAAACCGGCGACGAAGTTAGTCGTAAGCCAGACGAAAAAGAACCTATGAGTGCGCTCGCATTCAAGATTGCAAGTGACCCATTCGTCGGTAAGCTGATTTTCATCCGCGTCTATTCTGGCGTCCTGACGGCTGGTAGCTATGTGCTCAACACAACTACCGGTGAAAAAGAGCGCATCGGCCGAATCGTCCGTATGCATGCCGACAAGCGTGAGGACATTGACAAGATCGCCGCGGGCGACATCGCCGCAGTCGTAGGCCTTAAGAACACCTTTACTGGTAATACGCTATCTGAGCTTGCGCACCCTATCGCACTTGAATCAATTACGTTCCCAGATCCTCCCGTATCGATCGCCGTTGAGCCGAAGACGAAGGCCGACCAAGAAAAAATGGGTATCGCATTGCAGCGCCTTGCCGAAGAAGATCCAACCTTCCGCATTCACACCGATGAAGAAACTGGTCAGACTATTATGTCTGGTATGGGTGAGCTTCACCTTGAAATCCTGATCGACCGCATGAAGCGCGAGTTCAATGTGGAAGCAAACGTGGGCGAGCCTCAGGTTGCCTTCCGCGAAACCATCAAGGGTACCGCCGAAGTGCAAGGTAAGCACGCCAAGCAGTCCGGTGGTCGTGGCCAGTATGGTGACGTATGGGTTCGCTTCGAACCGAACGAAGTCGGTAAAGGCTTCGAATTCATCGATGTCATTAAAGGCGGTGTGGTTCCTCAGGAATACCGCGCGCCAGTGCAAAAGGGTATTAAAGAGACACTTGACGGCGGTGTGATTGCTGGCTACCCAGTAGTAGACGTAAAGGCTACCCTATACGATGGTAGCTACCACGATGTTGACTCTTCTGAGCTTGCCTTTAACCTTGCTGGTGCGCTTGCTGCCCGTGAAGGCATCAAGAAGGCTAATCCAGTTATCCTTGAGCCTGTCATGCACGTAGAAGTAACTACTCCTGAAGATTTCATGGGCGATATCATTGGCGACCTTAACGCTCGTCGTGGCCGTATCGAGGCTATGGAAGATCTTATGGGTGGCGCCAAACTCATCAAGGCGATCGTGCCACTTGCGAACATGTTTGGCTACACCGGCGACATCCGCAGCATGAGCCAAGGCCGTGCCGCAAGCACCATGGAGCTCGCGCACTATGAGGAAGTCCCGCCAAACGTTGCACAGGAGATCATTGAAAAGCGCTCAAAGTAGGTTCAGCTTGCTTTACAATAAAATGCCCCGGATAGTCGGGGTATTTTATTACTTCCGTAGGTGTTTACAAGGCGACGCTTTTAGCCTATAATTAGACTCATACGCGCGGCGCGTGTTGATGTTATGTAACAGGAATCTTCTTTTACATAATGTCCGTAGCTCGCGTCGTGTTAAATAATAATCAAAGGAGATTTCACCTTATGGCAGACTTTGATCGTTCAAAGCCTCACATCAATGTGGGTACCATGGGTCACGTTGACCACGGTAAAACTACATTGACCGCTGCGATTACTCACGTTCTCGCGAAAAAGCTTCCAAGCGACGTTAACAAACCTAAGAACTACGACGAAATCGACAACGCTCCAGAGGAGAAGGCACGTGGTATCACCATTGCTTCTTCTCACCAGGAATACGAGTCAGAAAAGCGTCACTACGCTCACGTAGACATGCCAGGACACGCCGACTATGTTAAGAACATGATCACTGGTGCTGCGCAGATCGACGGTGCCGTACTTGTGGTTGCTGCAAACGACGGCCCACTTCCACAGACTCGCGAACACGTACTACTTGCTCACCAGGTTGGTGTGCCAAAGATCGTTGTGTTCCTAAACAAGATGGATCTTGCTGATCCAGAGCTCGTCGAGCTCGTTGAAATGGACGTTCGTGAACTGCTTACTAAGAATGGTTACGACGGCGACAACGCGCCAATCATCAAGGGTTCTGGTACTAAGGCGCTTGATGGCGACGCAGACGCTGAAAACGCTATCATGGAACTAGTAGCCGCTATGGATGACTACTTTGACATCCCAGAGCGCGACCTAGACAAGCCATTCCTAATGCCTATCGAAGACGTATTCTCAATCAAGGGCCGTGGTACTGTTGCTACCGGTCGTATTGAGCAGGGTATCGTTAAGATTAACGACGCTGTTGAAATCGTAGGCTTAAAGGACACTCAGACTTCAGTGGTAACTGGTATCGAAGCCTTCAAGAAGAACCTTGACCAAGGTCAAGCAGGCGACAACGCCGGTCTTCTTCTTCGCGGTATCGAGCGCGAGCAAATCGAGCGCGGCCAGGTAATTGTAAAGCCAGGTAGCCTTACGCCACACACCGAATTCGAAGCAGAGGTATACATCCTTAAGAAGGAAGAAGGCGGTCGCCACACTCCATTCTCTAAGGGTTACAAGCCACAGTTCTACTTCCGTACTACGGATGTTACCGGCGAAGTTGAGCTTCCAGCTGACAAAGAAATGGTGATGCCTGGCGACCAGGTAACCTTCAAGGTTAAGCTACTTGCTCCAATCGCTATGGACAAGGGCCAGGACTTCGCAATCCGCGAAGGCGGCCGCACCGTTGGTGCAGGTGTTGTTACTAACATCACCAAGTAGTCGTTGACTACTTATAAAATCACCCCGCACGTCGGGGTGATTTTATTTGGGGTTGACTCACTAGGCCGTGGCGGGCTCCTTGCAAAATTACCTCGATTGTGCTACAATGAAAAGGTAATATCAATTGAGTGGAGAACTCGGCCAGAAGTAAGCCTACAAGGATACTATTCGAGCAGAGGTTACCGCTCGCCTAATCCGAAAGGACTAACACTCATGGCAGATGCCAACCCAGCCGAAGGCTTACGTATCCGTATTCGCCTAAAGGCCTACGATCACAAAGTGATCGACCAGTCAGCAAAACAAATCATCGATACGGCCCTCCGTACCGGTGCCACTATCGCCGGCCCCGTGCCACTCCCTACTCGCAAGAGTACCTACACAGTAGTTAAAAGCCCGCACGTATACAAAATGGGTGGCGAAGCCTTCGAAATGCGCGTACACAAGCGCCTTATCGACATCACGGCTGCTACGCCGAAGACCATTGATGCTCTGCAAAACCTCAGCCTGCCAGCTGGCGTTGATGCAGAAATCCGTATGTAATACTACGGTAACCATACCTAACGATACCGCGCTTTGAAGCGCGGTATCGTTTTTATATGATTATAAAATAGTACTATTCAAGACTTCACGGCCAAATCAAATGCACTAGACTACTACAAGTGAGGGTCATAAAGACACCAGGCTAGGGAGTAATCCCTAGCATAGCGCTTATTTCATTTTACGCACTGGGGGTTATCGTGCTTTTGGTGCTACGCGCATATTTTCGGTAGCACGCTCTGCGGCATCGATCTGGTCGTAAATTCCTTGCACGCGGATACTAATGCTAAATACCCAAGCAGCTAGCGAGACCACAATAACAGCCAAGATCAGCCAATATATTGTCTGGTGGGTGATACGAAAGGTGAAAAACGGTTCATCTGGCTTAGCCGGACGGAATGAACGCACTGGCGCAGGTGCGGTGCTGACACGTTTTAAGCTGGTAGCGCTCCGCGACTTTGCAGGTGCACGCTTTACTGCAGGCCTTTTAGCTGCTGCTTTAGCTTTACTTGCTGGCTTTTTTGCTGCTGGCATGTAAGGTATTCCTATTTATCCATAAGTATTGCTACTATTGTACACCACCTAAAACGCTTATGCTATACTGAGTATTATTATGTCGACCACCAAAAACAAACAGCGCACATACGCCCGTAATCGTGTATTTAGCCGGCGAGGGAACGAGCGAGTATACGAGAGTGACGGTACATACTTTTTAAAGTTGGTACTGTGTGTTCTTTTAGGCACCCTGTGGCTAAAGTTTAATTCACCGCTCATACTAGCGGGGCTACCGTTTGGTGGCCTACCCGTGGGAATGCTATTTGGCTTGCTGGTGGTCAGTCGGTTTGAAAAGTTCCAGTACGACCGTAAAATTTGGTACGCTATGTTGATTCTAGTAGCGATCGTCAGTTACTTTTTGCCGATGGGTATAGTGCTATAGATAGTAAAAGCCCCTTGCGCCACTAGGACGCAAGGGGAGTAGGGGATGGCGGCCTAGCCCGCCGATCTGATCGGGTACCGTGCCCCATTGTCAGCCACCAAGGCCAATACTGCGGTGACTCCGTGGGAGCTGATACTCACGCTGACGGCGACATCGTACCAGCCTGCGTCGCGAGTTGCCAGCGGATGGCTGGCCGGGAGCGTAACCCAGCCCCAAGCGCGACCGCCGGTACTTCCATCACGCAGCCAGAATCGCCGGCGCACTGTGTCTTCAGGCTGCGTATCGATGGTATTCACATGAATGCGAGCGAACGCGACTTGATCGCTATTCGGCATACCATCTTGCCACTCCGCCACGAGCACGCCCTGCGGCGACACTGCATCGCGCCGTAGCGGCGAAAGCTTCAGCTCTACCATAGTAAAGAACTCCTTTCGGTGATCAACGTGCGGACGCTCCGCTCGTTGTCTAGTGAGCTTATCATGATTAATTACATACGTTTTGTCAATAGCGCCTTCTTCCTATTAGTGGGTAGGTTGCTTCAGAAAAGTAAAGTGGCTTGCTATAATAACGCTCATGATAACTTATAGGCGCGCGATCCTTGAGAAGTTGACCTGTCTATCACTACTATTCGCGGTAAGCGTAGCAGTCACGGACTGCTTGCTGGCGAAGCTCAAGCAGTCTCTATGTTCGATGAAGCTCATGCCATAGCTGAGCCGACTGGAGAAAATAAGCAAAGGCCTAAGGAGTACATCATTGAAGAGGATAGAATTGAGCCTATCGCAGATAATAGCCAGGCACAATTGAATCGTGTTCTTATTATTGCTGCTATTACCCTAGGGTCAGTCGTACTTGCCGCAGGAATTGTAACGATTGTCAAACGAAAAAAATAGATCTAGTCGTCAATACAGTTGGAACTAATTTTCCAGTGGTAAAACTATTGACATACCCCTGAAAATTTGTTACTATGAAATGGTAACTTATTACGTAATACAAACTTGTTTCCGCGTGAATGAGCAGGTCTCTGGAGGTAATAACCCTAGTGAAACCACTCGCCACCGGAGATTTTAAATGGGAGCAAAGAGGGCATGAAAGCACTTCTCGGTACCAAAATTGGTATGACCCAAATCATCGGTGAGGATGGTGTTGCAACTCCTGTAACACTCATTCAAGCCGGCCCCGTGACTGTGACTCAGGTGAAGTCTGTCGAAACCGACGGCTACAACGCAGTACAGGTGGCATATGGTGAGGGTAAGAACCTGAGCAAGGCCGTGGCTGGACATGTAAAGCCAGCCGGTGTAACCCCGAAGGAAATTCGGGAATTTGTCGTCGACGACTTGGGGGAACTCAAGGTCGGCGATAGCTGGGACGTAACTGAGTTTGAACTCGGCGACGTTATCGACGCAACAGGAACTAGCAAGGGTAAAGGCTTCGCTGGTACTATCAAGCGTCACAACTTTAAACGCCACCGCAAAACGCACGGTGGTAAGGGTAACACGCGTAAACCCGGTTCAATCGGTAGCATGTACCCACAAAAGATTTTCAAAGGTAAGCGCATGGCAGGCCACATGGGTGCCGAGCAGGTGACGGTTAAGAACCTTAAGGTTGCTTATATCTCGGCTGCCGACAACCTGATTGGCGTTAAAGGCGCTGTACCAGGCCCTAAGAAGGGCTTAATCGTACTCGGAGGTGCTAAGTAATGGCTGAATCAACTACGCCAGCAAAAGCAACCTTGCCTAAGGAAGTATTCGCAGTAGAGGTGCCTAACCACCAGCTACTCAAGCTTGCCTACGACGCGTTCCTTGCGAACGGTCGCCAGTCAAGCGCGACAACTCTGCAGCGCGGTGAAGTCCGCGGTGGTGGCAAGAAGCCTTGGAAGCAAAAGGGAACCGGCCGTGCACGTTTTGGTAGCTCACGCAACCCAATCTGGCGCGGTGGTGGTATCGTGTTTGGCCCGCGCGGCAACGAAAACTACAAGCTAAAGGTGTCGAAGACATCTAAGCTCGTAGCGCTCCGCCAGGCACTTACCCTAGCAAGCCAAGCTAAAAAAATCGTCGTAACCGACGTAAAGACTACTGGTAAAACCGCAGAGATTGCAAAATTCTTTGAAGACCAGAAGTTCCATAAGGATGCAAAGGTACTAATCGTCGTCGACGAAAAGACCCCAGAACTAATGCGCGCAACCAACAACCTAGAAAATGCCCTTCTAGTGCGCGCTACCTATCTAAATGTGTATTACATCCTCAATGCTGACCGCATCGTAATAACTCCTGCTGCCGTAAAGGCAGTTGAGGCATGGCTAGGAGGTACGAAGTAATGAAACTTATCATCGTAACCCCACGCGCCACCGAAAAGGCCTACCGCCTGATCACCACGCAGAACACCTACGTGTTCGACGTACCAGCCACCGCCAATAAGAACGAGATTGCTGACGCAGTTGAAGCGCAGTTTGACGGTACCAAAGTAGCCAGCATCAAGACGCTGGTGCAAAACGGCAAAGCCGTACGCTACAGCCGCGGCAAAAACCGCTACCCTGGCACGACCAGCCGTAAAGACACCAAAAAAGCCTACGTCACTCTAAGCGAAGGTAAGATCAAGGTGTTTGAAACCGAAGAAGTAAAAGAAGAA